>DOJM01000144.1:10404-14313 GCA_003529225.1 Paenibacillus sp. | reverse complement strand
GATCGTATATGTTTCGGCGACACCTGGACCCTATGAAATGGAGCACTGCGACACCATGGTGCAGCAGATTATCCGGCCTACAGGTCTTTTGGATCCGATCATTGAGGTTCGTCCTACAGAGGGACAAATCGATGACTTGATTAGTGAAATTCGTGATCGGGTGGAACGAGACGAACGTGTACTCGTCACAACGTTGACGAAGAAGATGTCGGAGGATCTGACGGATTACTTTAAGGAAATTGGGATTAAGGTTCGTTATATGCACTCTGATATCAAAACGCTGGAGCGGATGGCAATCTTACGTGATCTTCGTCTTGGTACATTCCATGTTCTAGTAGGGATTAACCTGCTAAGAGAAGGTCTCGACCTCCCCGAAGTATCGCTGGTCGCTATTCTCGATGCTGATAAGGAGGGCTTCCTTCGTTCCGAACGCTCTCTAATTCAGACGATTGGTCGTGCGGCCCGTAACTCCGAGGGTCGTGTAATCATGTACGGTGATCGAATCACTGATTCGATGGAGAAGGCGATGAGCGAAACGTCGCGTCGTCGCGCCATCCAGATCGCCCATAATGAGAAACACGGCATTACCCCAACCACCATTAATAAAAAGGTGCGTGATATCATTGAGGCAACGAAGGTTGCCGAGTCCAAAGCGGATTACCTCACGGGTGTTGGTGGTAAGATGAATAAGAAAGAAAAACAAAGTCTGATCCAGCGTCTGGAAGCCGAGATGAAGGACGCAGCGAAGAACCTGCAATTTGAACGCGCGGCAGAGCTGCGTGATGCATTGTTGGAGCTTCGGGCCGAGTAATGAACCATAAACGCATCACCGATATTTTAAATATGTAATTGAACGGTGCTGTCCCAGGCCGTTCTTTTTGAATAAATAGATGGACGCGCATCTCGTAGAGACAGCTATGATACGTACTCTTTTCAGTTGAGCGTATCCCGCAGGGACAGCGTTCNNTGCGCCTAACGTTCAAGAGGTCCCGTAGGGACAAGCGCTCCAAGCACCACTGTCACTAAGTCCCGTCCCACCAATCTCCTTCGCCAAAAATGCGGGTGTCCAGAGGGTGCAACCCTTGGGGCCCTCCCTTGGAAGGGAGGGTTTGGGAGGGATCGAAAACGCTTTTAATAAAGCTCTGAAATCGTTAAAGTTTTGATATTTGATTCATTAAGGAGAGGTTCCGTTGGCGAATGAAAATATTGTAATTAAAGGCGCGAGGGCGCACAATCTCAAAAACATCGATGTGACGATTCCACGTGACCGTTTCGTCGTGCTGACGGGACTAAGCGGCTCAGGTAAATCGTCGCTCGCATTTGATACGATTTATGCTGAAGGTCAGCGGCGTTATGTTGAATCTTTGTCAGCTTATGCTCGTCAGTTCTTGGGGCAAATGGAGAAGCCGGATGTGGATTCGATAGACGGATTATCTCCGGCAATCTCTATTGATCAGAAGACAACAAGTCGCAACCCGCGCTCCACGGTAGGTACGGTAACTGAAATCTATGACTATCTGCGGTTGCTTTTTGCACGGATCGGTCACCCTCATTGTCCAGAGCATGGAATTGAGATTACTTCCCAGACCGTTGAACAAATGGTAGACCGGATTATGCAGTATCCAGAGAAAACTCGTTTGCAGATCCTGGCACCTATCATCTCAGGACGTAAAGGGGAGCACAAAGGACTTTTCACAGATATTTCTAAGCAAGGTTTTGTACGTGTACGTGTGGACGGTGAGCTAAGAGATCTGTCTGAGGATATTGAACTTGAGAAGAATAAAAAACACACCATAGAAGTTGTTGTAGACCGGATCGTCGTTAAAGACGATGTGGAGACCCGGCTGACGGATTCACTGGAGACGGGGCTTAAGCTTTCAGGCGGTAAAATCCTTGTGGATATCATCGGTCAGGAAGAGCTACTGTTCAGCTCTAATTTTGCTTGTCCGATTTGTGGTTTTAGTATTGAAGAGTTGGCACCACGTATGTTCTCATTCAACAGTCCGTTTGGAGCCTGCACAGAGTGCGATGGACTTGGTATGAAGATGGTGGTCGATCCAGACCTGCTTATTCCTGATACTGAGAAATCCATTGAAGAGGGTGCTTTTTTAGCTTGGACTGGAAGTACCTCTAATTACTATCCACAATTTCTGAAGTCCGTGTGTGAGCACTTTAATATTCCACAGAACGTTCCAGTGAGCAGTTTAACACCTGATCATATGAATAAACTACTGCACGGTACGGGTAGTGAGAAGGTTCGCTTCAAATATGAGAATGATTTTGGTCAGAAGAAAGATGCGATGGTTGCTTTTGAAGGGATTATTCCGAATCTGGAGCGTCGTTACCGGGAGACCGCATCTGACGGTATTCGTGAATTCATCGAAGGGTTTATGAGTGCTAAGCCTTGTCATGTATGTAAAGGCAAACGTCTGAAGAAAGAAATATTAGCGGTGACGATCAACGAACGCAACATTTCGGATATTACCGATCTCTCGATTGGAGACTGTCAGCATTGGTTTGAAGATATAAAGTTAAGTGAAAAAGAGACGGCTATTGCGAATCTCATTCTTAAAGAGATCTGCAGTCGACTTGGGTTCCTTGTGAATGTAGGATTGGACTATTTGACACTTAGCCGTGCAGCAGGCTCACTTTCTGGTGGTGAAGCACAGCGTNNACTCAGATCGGGTCGAGTTTGATGGGGGTACTGTACATTCTGGATGAGCCAAGTATTGGACTGCATCAACGGGATAATGATCGCCTCATTTCGACCCTTGCACATATGCGTGACTTAGGGAATACGCTAATTGTTGTAGAGCATGACGAAGATACAATGATGGCAGCGGATTATATTATTGATATTGGACCAGGCGCAGGTATTCACGGTGGACAAGTTATGGCGCAAGGAACGCCGGAAGAAATTATGAACGATCCGAATTCCTTAACCGGTGAATATTTGAGCGGTCGTAAGTTTATTCCGGTAACTGCTAAGCGCCGTCCTACCGATGATCGTTGGATAGAGATACGTGGTGCTAAAGAGAATAACCTGAAAAATGTGAATGTGAAGATTCCATTGGGTGTTTTTACGGCGGTGACTGGTGTATCGGGCTCCGGTAAATCTTCACTTATTAACGAGATTCTTTACAAGAGTTTGGCACGGCAACTGAATAAGGCTGTGAAGGTTCGTCCGGGTCAGCATAAAGAAATTCGCGGCNNTGGAAAATCTCGATAAGGTTATTGAAATCGACCAATCACCAATCGGGCGTACACCGCGCTCTAACCCAGCGACTTATACGGGTGTGTTCGACGATATTCGTGATCTGTTCTCCAAGACGAATGAGGCTAAAGGGCGCGGGTTCCAAAAGGGCCGGTTCAGCTTTAACGTAAAGGGTGGACGATGCGAAGCTTGCCGTGGGGACGGAATTATTAAGATTGAGATGCACTTCCTACCGGATGTATACGTTCCTTGCGAAATATGTAAGGGCAAACGCTATAACCGGGAAACACTTGAAGTGAAGTATAAAGGAAAAAATATTTCCGACGTGCTTGAGATGACGGTAGAGGATGCTACAGAGTTCTTCGTGAACATCCCGCGTATTCATCGTAAAATGCAAACGCTGATGGATGTGGGNNAAGCGCAGCGTGTGAAGTTGGCTTCTGAGCTATACCGTCGTAGTACAGGTAAGACACTCTATATTTTGGATGAGCCTACAACAGGTCTGCATGTGGACGACATTGGTCGTTTACTAGAAGTATTGCATCGCTTGGTGGATTCCGGAGAATCGGTTCTTGTCATTGAGCATAATCTGGACGTTATTAAGACTGCCGATTATATCATCGATATGGGACCAGAGGGCGGCAGTGGCGGCGGAACCGTACTGGCAACAGGAACACCAGAGAAGATCATTACTG
>DOJM01000144.1:147-10397 GCA_003529225.1 Paenibacillus sp. | reverse complement strand
GTTCTGATTCGTGATACGGAGCGGACTGAGGCGCTTATGCTTGAAACGGTGGAAACAACTTAAGTTATAATTAGCTGGATAGTATAACTACTAAATAATAAAGGTCACGGCAATTTGCCGTGGCCTTTATTATTTGTTATTCGAAATTATTATTTTGGGAAAACAATTAATCGGTACAATTGCTGGTAGTCACCGGTAAATTAGAGCGATTATCCGATCTGATGTGAGTTTCTAGTAAACGTTATATGACTTCTATAAAAAGAACACCAAATAATAGACGGGATAGGCATATGTAGGGCATGTCCGTCGTAAGATTTAATGAGGAGCATGCTGTTGCTGTAAGTGTACTTAATGGGTAATAGAATAACAGTAGGCTCGATGGTTCCTTGAAAAATAAATAACTAAATGTAATATACATTTAGCTCTATCGAAAGCTTCAGTTACTAGATTGGGGAAAGCATTCCTAAAAACTCAAGTCAAACCAAACCGACACTCGGCTAACTTGAGGAGGGTCTAATCCATAACCGATACCTCATTTCCACTGAATAACACCAAACGTCAATGAACAATATCATTAATTCATTCAATTTTGCAGGCATAAAATATATTTTTTGCGACAAATACATAATTTTTCTACAAAACCTATTGCATCGCCCAAATGGTAGCGATAACATAGAAGAGGATATGGGCAATACTGGATCTTGCTTGACAACATTTTTGAGGAGGTAAGGTAATGCTACTTGCAGAAGTTGCCGCGCAAGGACCGTCTAAATTTCATACCTTTGATGTTTTTATGATTTTATTCNNGTCGTTCGGTTACTGAGAGCTCCCCAGAAGAACAAGTTCGCCATTGCTTTCGGAGCGGTTAGTTTGTTGGTTTTTATAATCTCTGACTATGCCATGGTGATGCATTGGTTAAGTTAACGAAAGAATTAAATTGAACAGCTTTGCACCAAAAGACTCCTTTAACGCCGTGGGCGCATTGAAGGTGTCTTTTTTCAGATTATATAATGTAAAATTTATCCATGTGCAGAGAGAGGGTCTGGTGAAGGTTGATGAGGATTGGGGAGAAGCTGGTGAAGAAAGGATTGGGCCTGCTGCTGTGTGGTGTGTTGCTGTCCGGAGTATGGAGTGAGTCGGTTTATGCGTTGGGTAGTACGACTAAGACGGTTAGCGCGGCGACGACAACCCAGAAAAACAAAATCAAAAATTCTACAGCAGCTGAAGACCCTGTCCCAGGGATTATTAAAAGTATCGCCCCCTCCGTAGTGGGCATTATCGGCAAAGACGATAGTGGCGGGGATAGCTGGCCGGGTGATCGGTACAATCTGACGCATGGCTCTGGTATTATTGTGAAATCGAACGGATGGATCGTAACCAATGCACATGTCATCAAAGATCTGCAAAATGCCTTGGTAGTGACGTCGGACTCCAAAACCTACAGCATTAAAGAAACGTATCTTGATGAAGTTAGTGATCTGGCGTTGATCAAAATCAATGCAACCGCCCTTAAACCTGCAAATTTTATTCCATCAACCGGAAAAACAGTTGTTGGTGAGAAGGTGATCGCCATCGGAACACCGATTAACTTTTCTCTAAGGAATTCAGCGACCGTAGGGGTTATTAGTGGCCTTAACCTTGAAGTAGCTGCGGCTTACCGCCTGATCCAAAGTGATACAGCGATTAATCCCGGAAATAGCGGGGGGCCGCTAGTGAATATGAAGGGTGAGGTGCTGGGAATAAACAGTCTGAAATACTCAGCGGTGGGTGTAGAGAATATGGGCTTCTCTATCCCGGTGGATACTGTGCAGTATATTATGAACCAGCTTTTTAAGTACGGTGAAGTAAAACACCCGAGCCTTGGGCTGGAGTTAGAGCCGAGTTGGTCTACGATTGTAGGATTGCCAACGCTTGATCCAATGACCGTAACCAAGGTGATTTCTTCTGAAGCACTCAAGGCGGGTGTTGCCGAAGATGATGTTTTGTACAGCATTGACGGCCACCGTGTGGTCTCACTAGTTGATATTAATGAATTGCTCAAAAGCTATTCTCCAGGTACGACGGTACGATTGGTTATGCAAAGTGATGGGGATATCGTCATCCGCAAGCTTGTGCTTACTCAGGGTGATCCCCTGTTAAGTGAAGAGGATTCAGGAACAGATGGGAACGAGCATACGGAAGAGTGATCAGGAAACCGAGAGGGGAACGGTAAATGAGCCTTAAAGTTTTAAAACAAGGATTGTGTGCGATGCTGGCCTTATTATTGCTATTTTTTATATTACCCATACAAACAGCACGGGCAGCAGAAGCAGACAAGCTACAGCTGAGTCTTAAAGTTGGCAGTACTTCAGCTACGGTAAATGGGAAGAAGGTGGCTATTGAGCGACCTTTTATAGAGAACGGAACGGTTATGGTTCCACTTGGAGTTTTTAAAAAGACATTTGGCAGCACGGTTTCCTTAGAAGGAAATGATGTAGTGAAAGTAACGTACGGCTCACATACAGGGTTAATGACAATTGGTAGTACTAGCGCCTGGAAGGATGAGACTAAAGTAAAACTCAACTCCACCCCTCGGATGGTTTCAGGTGTGCTGATGGTGCCGCTGCGTTTTGTGGCGAGTGTACTGGGTGCAACCCTCTCCAAAGGTAACGGGGGTGAGCTCATCATTACCTTAGTTCCTGCAGACAATGAAGGCGATGTGCCAGTGGATACTGGTATTGATAGCGATGTGGGGAAGACGCAAATTGGGAATAGCTATTATCGATGGACACTAAATTATCCGTCTGGATTGATTGCTGGAAATAGCGGTGGAGATGAGAGTGTGGCTACTTTCTCCAGTGCGGACAATCTTTATTATTTGGAGATCCATGCAAGTGATCAGGCGGTTTCAGTGGATGCAGATGGGCTTCTGGAGCAACTAGTTCGGGAAGTCGAGGAAGGTGGGGAGTTAATATTAGATCGAGAGTCTTTCCCTAATGCCTCAGTACCTTATGCACGATTGGTCAGTAAAGATTCCAGCGGAGCACTCTGGGAAAACAGGCTGATCTATGCTGAAGGTAGACTTTACGAGATTTATTTGACGGATGAGAAAGCCACTAATTATAAAGATTTAGCCAAATATGCGGGGTTACTGAGCTCTTTTCGGCCCTCTTTTGACACTAAGGATAACAAAATCCGTGATCTCTCTACCGTAAAGAATGGCTTAAGTGAAGCCTATAATGAGGACTATGGCATCTCACTACAGGTTCCTGCCGCTTGGACTAAGGATGACCAGCATTTTTATTATGAAAGCAAACAAGGAAGTCATTTGAGTGTGGCGATTACATCGGCACCTGCTGGTTCTACACTAGAGAGCTGGGCTGAAGAGCTGAAGACAAAAACGCAAGAGAACTTTGTGGCGGACGCTTACGTTGTTAAAGGTAGCATGAAGTCTGAAATCTCTGGTGTACCTGCGCAAATAAGTGAGACACAGCTGAATCTCGGCAACGGTTGGGCGACAGAATATCAGGCAATCGTGCTCAAGAATGGGTACCGTTACTATTTTGAATATGTGACACCTCCTGGACAAGAAGACGATAAGACCAAATTCAAAGCTATTATATCCTCTATTGATATTGATTTTGATCTGTTGAAGGAGAACTTCGGGCAACTCGCTAGCGATGACTATAAGACAATCAAGAATAAAACGATAACCAAAGTGTCCAAAAGATACGGCTATGCCATCGACATTCCACGTTTATGGACACCCAATCAAGATGTATTCGAGACACAGTTGGTAGAGTATCGGTTCATCGGAGGACGTTTCCAGATTAACTCGAAATCTGAGGGCTCAGTCGATTATGCGGTGAATATGCTCAAAGATTCTTATCAGAATAAAAATAATGATTCTAAAGGTCCTCGCATTGAAAGTATAGTGGAGTCTACCTTTGCAGGTGTTCCTGCTACGATCCTTACTGTGCATCAAATCAAGAATGGTGTTCCTCTCCGCAGTAAGCACGTTGTTTTTGGCAAAAATGAGGTGGTCTACACGATTACTGTTACGCTGAATGATGCCAATGCCACTACAGAACAGCAGGCTTTGTTGGATAAAACGCTGCAGTCGTTTCGGTTTACGGGGAATGAGTAGTTTAGAGGTGTTTGGAGTTCATGACTAACTAATAGTAGAGTGTNNCGGCTGGCCGATTTGGTTAGGGGACGTTCTTTCTTTTTATATAAATGTTGGTAAACACATGGCGCTGAGATGTGATATTTGATACAATTAACAAGTTAATCAACTAGAAATGACCCGCCACATGGCGGTTTGGGAGGATATAAATGAAAGAGCAACAAATACGCAGAGAAGACGTAGAGCTATTGGCACCTGCAGGTGACTGGGACTGCATGCGTGCGGCGGTAGCGAACGGAGCGGATGCTATCTTTTTTGGCGTAGAGAAGTTTAATGCACGGGCGAGAGCGAACAACTTTCGCATGGACGAGCTGACGGAAATTATGGCGTTTTTGCATAGCTATGGTGTGAAGGGCTTCCTGACCTTTAATATACTGGTTTTTGAAAATGAACTGTCCGATGCAAAAGAACTGATTGACGCTTGTGTAGATGCTGGCGTGGATGCGGTGATTGTACAGGACTTAGGTTTGGTCAAAATGATCCGTGAAATCTCACCGGATTTCCCGATTCATGGATCGACACAGATGACGATTACTTCGCCGGAAGCAGTTGAGTTTACCAAACCGTTCAGTTTGGAACGTGTGGTATTGGGTCGCGAGAACAATCTGAAACAAATTAAGACGATTGGGGAGCAAGCCCGTCTACCGATGGAAGTATTCGTACACGGAGCCCTATGTGTATCTTATTCGGGTCAATGTCTGACTTCGGAAATGTGGGGCGGACGTTCCGCCAACCGCGGAGAATGTGCCCAAGCTTGCCGTCTGCCTTATGATCTGATGGTNNTTATTTGCTCTCCCCTAAGGATTTGGCTGCCATTGACCTTATGCCTGAGTTGATCGAAGCGGGTGTAACTTCTTTCAAAATCGAAGGGCGCCTTAAGAGCCCGGAATACGTTGCGAATGTAGTTAGTAAGTACCGTAAGGCAATTGACCGGTATTTTGATGGCGATATGTCTAAACCATCTAAGGAAGAAGTTCGTGAACTGCAACAAAGCTTCTCCCGCGGTTTCACGCATGGTTTCCTAGATGGAACGAACAATAAAAAGCTCGTAGACGGGACTTTCCCGAAAAGCCGTGGTGTATATCTCGGAACCGTTGAACAAATTCTTCGTGATGGCGTAGTCTGCCGTATTCATGCACCGCTAAAGCGGGGAGACGGAATCGTGTTTGATGCAGGGGATCCGACGAAAAAAGAAGAAGGTGGACGCGTTTACGACCTTCGTCGTAAAGGTGTGAAGCTTGAAGGCGAAGCCGGAGAAGGCTGGATCATCGACATCGTAGCGGGTCGTAATGATGTGGACCTGCGTCGTCTAAATGTTGGTGACCGCATTTGGAAGACCAATGACCCTGCACTAGACAAAGCGCTACGTCAGACGTATGAAACCGAGAAGCCGTANNGCCGTACCGGGTATTCCCGGTACATGTTCGAGTGCAAGGGTGCGTCGGCGAGAAGCTGACCACTTGGTGGACGGACGTTCAGAAGAACGTTACCGTCCGTGTGGACTCGGAGCTCGCGCTGGAAACCGCGCAAAAGCGTCCGATGGATACCGCGCTGCTGGAAGAACAATTCGGCCGCCTGGGCGGAACTGTGTTCCAGCTTGACGCGTTAGAGTCGCATCTGCAAGGCGACGTCATCGTCCCTATGCGCGAGCTGAACAGCATCCGCCGCCAAGCGGTGGAGCTGCTTGCGGGCGAGCGCCCGAAACCGCCCGTGTACGTGAAACGGGCGATCGAGGTCTACGGCGACGCTACCCGCAGGGACGTCGCTCCGCAGCGCGCTGGTGAAGCGGAGCTCACCGCGCTGTGCCGCAGCCTGCCGCAGGTGCAGGCTGCGCTCGAGGCCGGCGTGAGAAACATCTACGCCGACTTCGAGTTTATCAAGCAGTTCCCGGCAGCGGTAGATGCGGTACGGGCTGCAGGGGCCAGCATCGCGCTGGCCACGCCGCGCATTCATATGCCGGGCGAGAACGGCTACCACGCCAATATTCTGGGCCTGCAGCCTGATGCCGTGTTAGTACGCAATACCGGCGCGCTGTATTATTATCTGCGCCGCCGCCAAGAGCAGCCTGATGCTGTGCATCCTCGCCTAATCGGCGATTTCTCACTGAATATCGCCAATCATAAGGCAGTGGACCTTTTCCTTGAGGCAGGCTGTGACATGGTAACACCGTCCTATGACTTGAACATTCAACAGATGGTTGATCTGCTTGAACACAGTGATACTTCTCGTATGGAGATCGTTATTCATCAGCATTTGCCGATGTTCCACACAGAGCACTGTGTATACTGTACCTTCATGAGTGAAGGCACAGACTTTACGAACTGTGGTCGTCCATGTGAAGAGCACCGTGCTTCCCTGCAAGACCGTATNNCGCACTGCGTGGTGAGATCTCTGGTACGCAGGTATGGAAGAGCTTGAAGGCTACCAACCAGCTGGGGGTTACTCGGGGGCAATTGGTTAACGCGAAGTAATTAAGGTTAAAGAAATAGGGCTGGGTGACTACCAAAGGATACTCTGGAGTTGCTTGGCCCTTTTTTATAGATGTCATCTCGTCCTCTTTGTTACTTGCATATACTAGATAATATATAGGTGAGAGTTAGATTGGAATTGATATACAAATATAACAAACTCTCTGACATTAGTCTGCTATAACTGCTATAATTGAAGGAAATATGTAATTTTACTATACAGAGTATTTTAGATGGAAGAGTAACCGACAGAAGGAGTTAATGTGATGAAGATCCGTAAAGCCATTATCCCCGCAGCAGGTCTTGGTACCCGTTTTTTGCCTGCAACCAAAGCAATGCCTAAAGAAATGTTACCGATAGTAGATAAACCGACGATCCAATATATTGTCGAAGAAGCAGTTGCTTCCGGAATCGAGGATATTATTATCGTGACGGGTAAAGGTAAACGTGCGATTGAAGACCACTTTGATAATTCCTTTGAACTGGAATTTAACTTAGCTGAGAAACAGAAGTGGGAACTTCTTGAATCCGTTCGTAAATCCTCTGAGATGGCTGATATCCATTACATTCGCCAAAAAGAACCAAGAGGTCTCGGTCACGCGATTTGGTGTGCGCGTAAATTCATTGGAAATGAGCCATTTGCTGTTCTGCTAGGTGATGATATTGTTGAGTCGGAGAAACCCTGTCTCAAACAGATGATGGAAGTATATGAGCAGTACAAATCCTCTATTGTAGGTGTCCAACCTGTGCCTTGGGAAGAAGTTTCCCGCTATGGATTGGTGGATGGAACTGAGTTGGCTGAGCGGGTCTATAAGGCCAATCGCCTTGTAGAGAAGCCGAAGAGAGAAGATGCTCCTTCTAATCTAGCGATTCTAGGACGATATATCCTGACTCCACGCATCTTTGATATGCTTGGTGAGCAGCAGGTAGGTGTAGGTGGAGAAATTCAGCTGACGGATGCGATCTCCCGCCTAAGTGAAGTGGAGCGGATTATTGCTTATGACTTTGAAGGCAAACGTCATGATGTTGGTGAGAAGATGGGCTTCATTCAGACTACAATACATTATGCACTTCAGCATGAAGAGCTTAAAGATGACTTACTTCGTTATATGAAAGAGCTTGTGGATAATGAAGTTGCTAAGGCTGGGCTTTAAGGGAACCCATATCATGGAAAATAGCACGCCACTGTAAATACTGTAAGACCTCATTTTATAGACACTGAAAAAAAGTCCTAGCCAATAAGCTGCTTCCGGTACTGAGCCGTGGGTAGCTTTTTTAGCTTTCGTTGTGCCTATGTTAGTTATAAAATCGAGTGGAATCTTCAAGGTTCCTTTTAGAATTGGAGGTGGATGTTCCAAAAAAGTGGTTGTAAATATTGAATCGTGAGGGCTGCAGGATAGATATGCCGTCATCGACAAACTGAAGTATAGCAGAGTATAAAGGAGCTATTTGGTCATTGAGATTAAGATCAAAGTCATATATGAGCAACGTAACAAAAAGGCAGGATACCGCGGGTCTTTTTTCAAAGTCTACTAACATGGGGTGCAATCAAGTTTTACGTGACTCACAAATAAAAACACGCCCCACGCTACTGGAGGCAGCGTAGGATGCGTTTAGGAGGTTAGTAAACAAAATTATGCAAAGAGTCCTTGAGCAAAAGTGCTTTTTCATCCTTTGGCGAAAGAACTGGTTGAATATGCATCGGCCATTCAATGCCAATCTNNGGATCATTCCAGAGGATACCGCCATCGCATTCCGGCGAGTACAGCTCATCGCATTTATACTGAACCTCTACGCCATCCGTCAGGGTCATAAATCCATGTGCAAAGCCCTTCGGAATCAGCAATTGCTTCTTGTTGTCGGCGGTCAGTTCGATGCCAAACCATTTGCCGTACGACGGACTTTCTCGGCGAATATCTACTGCCACGTCGAAAATCGCTCCCTTAGTGCAGCGGACGAGTTTGGTTTGCGCCTTTGGATGAATTTGATAATGAAGCCCACGCAGCGTACCTTTAGTAACAGAAAAAGATTGATTATCCTGCACAAATTGCAACTGCAGACCTTGTTCATGGAACTTGGATTCACTGTAGGTTTCCATAAACCAACCTCGGTGATCGCCGAAGACAGCCGGTTCCACAATAAGAACGCCTTCCAGTTCTGTTTGTGTGAATTTCATTGTTCACTCTCCGCTCTTTAATATTGAATTTTACCAGTGGCGACCTTGATCAGATATTGTCCATATCCGGTCTTACTCAGCTTTTGCCCACATTCCAGCAAATGCTCTTTCGTAATCCATCCATTAATATATGCGATTTCTTCCGGAGCGGAGATTTTTATGCCTTGATGGTCCTCGATCGTTCTAACAAAATTGGTCGCATCGACCAGACTCTGATGTGTGCCGGTATCAAGCCAAGTGAAGCCGCGGCCCAGTAAGGCAACGTCCAATTTCCCCATTTTTAAGTAAGCCTCAATAATTGAGGTGATCTCAAGTTCACCCCGAATGGAAGGCTTCACTTCCTTGGCCAGAGATATCACCTGATTGTCATAAAAATATAAGCCAGTAACCGCATAGTTGGATTTGGGATGTTCCGGTTTTTCTTCTACGCTAAGGACTTTACCAGTGTTATCAAATTCAAGTACGCCAAAACGCTCTGGATCAGGTACATGGTATCCGAACACGGTTGCACCGTGTTCTTTTTCAGCTGCCTGTTTAAGAAGTTTGGTCATTCCGTTTCCATAATAAATATTATCCCCAAGTATCATGGCGACGGAATCATTTTCGATGAATTCCTCGCCTAAAATAAATGCCTGGGCTAACCCGTCGGGGCTTGGTTGAACGATGTACTGTAGCGAAATTCCGAATTGAGAACCATCGCCGAACAAATGTTGAAAACGAGGGGTATCTTCAATCGTCGAAATGATCAATATGTCCTTAATGCCAGCCAGCATCAGAGTGGATAAGGGGTAGTAGATCATCGGTTTGTCATAAATTGGTAGCAGTTGCTTGCTTGTTACCATTGTGAGAGGGTAGAGGCGCGTGCCGCTTCCACCCGCGAGAATGATGCCTTTCATAAATGGATTTAGCTCCCCTTTACTATAGAAATTATATGAACTTTTGAATGATTGTTATTTCTAATATATTTTACGCTTGATTGCCTTGATTTGTCTATTGAAGCCATAAAGGAGGCTTAGCCAATGTTGTTGAGCTGTTGGGTGCGGAACGGGTAAATGCGAAATGATATAAGGGCATTATGCTGTGAAAAGCACTCATAAATTAATGAGTGGTATGTGAAACAGGAGATTCCTTACTCAGAAATTGCATGGCTCTTTTTCTTCCTATGTATAATTGCAATCTGCTAATTAAGGTAGATTTTTACNNTTTAAAGTGAATCGCGAGGTCCTTTTTTAGCGGTTCATCTAGAACTGTGTATTTACCAAAGTCTCAATCTGTGTAGCTTCCGCAGGATCTGCTGCGATCAATAAATCGTATATCGACTGATCTTCGCCACCAGTTCTCGTCAGTGCAGCGAGGTACCAGCGGGCAATCTCACGATTGTTTGCATCTGCGAAATCTTGGTTTAGGGCCGTTTTCAAGATGGAGACTGCATTTTGTAGCT
>DOJM01000144.1:0-126 GCA_003529225.1 Paenibacillus sp. | reverse complement strand
GCTCATTATCCGCAAGTACATGATTGTAGGCCAAAAGCCCAACTGCAAAGCCAGCTTTCATATTTTCTATTCTATCTTCATTATCTTGTTGTGCGTAAGTCGCCTGTCCTAATTCAAAAGAACGGC
>DOJM01000142.1:13290-13883 GCA_003529225.1 Paenibacillus sp. | reverse complement strand
TATGGGTTGAATGTCCCCATGAGTTTTAATCGTCTGTCACATCTCATCGATCTTATCATCGTCGAATATCGTCCGCGGTTGGTAAGGACTGCTAATGACCTCATGAACTGGTATTTGTTTGATTTCTTCTCCGCTGCTCCGCTCGTTAAATCCAAATAGCTTGGTAAATTGTTCTTTCATTCCGTTCATAACCACCTAATTTCGTTATAGTACGATCTTCTTGACCTTCTTCTCGGAAAGCGTATCGTACAGCAATAAAAAACATTCTGATATTATGGAATGACCTGCTGCTATCAGGCATCATAATCTCTCCTTCTTTCGAACAAGAGTACAGAGAAGGAGTTATATACAAAATTAAAAGTCTACTATGCTATTCTATCACTTTTCTCTACATAATCATATTCTCCGTAAAGACCTATTTTTCCTGCATTTTCATAATGATAGCCCGTTAATAAACATATCAATCTAGTTTATCTTTTAATTAATGTTCATTTGAGATCGTATTCGCAATTCCAAACAAAAAAAGGTCATCCTCTTAAAAGAGGATGACCTTAAATATATTTTCCAATCTATAATGTTTCACGTGAAACATT
>DOJM01000142.1:5508-13275 GCA_003529225.1 Paenibacillus sp. | reverse complement strand
CAAGCTAAATGACTCTACTTTACCAAGTTGAGCACGAAGCTCTTTTAAGCTGTACTTCGCCTCACTTAATTCTTCTGACGGATCGCTTCCCTTCATAGCAGCGAAAACTCCATCCTTACGTGTGAAAGGAAGACAAAATTCATTCAACAAGGATAATCTTGCCACCGCACGCGCAGTCACCAAATCATAGGCGTCACGATGCTTGAATTGCCGGGCAATATCCTCCGCACGACCATGAATCAATTGCACATCAGTTAATTTCAACGTAGTACAAACATGCTGCAGAAAAGAGATCCTTTTACTCAATGAATCAATGATCGTAAGCTTCAAATGTGGGAAACAAATCTTAAGCGGAATCCCTGGGAATCCGGCTCCCGAACCGACATCTGCCAAATTGTTTATCTCATTGATATTAAGGAAAAAGGCTAGAGAGATCGAATCATAAAAATGTTTCGTGTAAACCTGCTCACGCTTTGTTATTCCAGTGAGATTCATTTTTTCATTCCAGGATACGAGTTCTTTATAGTAAAGATCGAATTGCTCCAATTGTTCTGCTGTAAGTGTAATGCCTCTTTCTTGTAAAAGCTGTGTGAATTGAATTTCCGTATTATCCATAGATTATCCTTTCGCCGCGGTTACCCGGTTGTAATGCTCGAGATATACGAGGAGAATAGAAATATCGGCAGGGGTGACTCCCGCAATCCGAGAAGCCTGCCCGATAGAAATCGGACGGATCTTAGTCAGCTTCTGCCGAGCTTCCATCGCTAATCCATGGATTTCATTATAATTAATGTCATCTGGAATTTTCTTCTTCTCCATCTTTTGCAAGCGCTCCACATGTTGAAGCTGTTTTTCAATATATCCGGCATATTTGATTTGGATTTCCACTTGCTCCTTCATTTCTGCATCCAGCATTTCCGGTGATGGCGAGACTTGATCCACGAAACTATATACAAGCTCTGGACGCCGCATCAGAACAAGTAAATTACTGCCGTCTACAATAGGTGCCGATTCGTATTGTGCTAGTACATGGTTTACCGCGACAGGTTTAACCTTTGTCTCTTGTAGGCGAACAATTTCACGCTCCACCCGTTCTTTCTTATCCGTGAAGTTATCGAAACGTTCTTGTGTGATCAAACCAATGTCGTAACCAATAGGTGTAAGTCTTAGATCTGCATTGTCATGACGAAGCAACAAACGATATTCTGCACGTGAAGTAAGCAGACGGTAAGGTTCATTAGTGCCCTTAGTCACCAGATCATCAATGNNGTATCCCTGTGAACGATCTAAGATTACGGGTTCTTTGTCTTGTACTTTGCGCGCTGCATTAATTCCAGCCATTACACCTTGGCCAGCTGCTTCTTCATAACCGGAAGTACCATTGATTTGTCCAGCAGTGAAAAGACCTGGTAGACGTTTAGTTTCAAGAGATGGCCATAGCTGTGTAGGAACCATTGCATCATATTCAATAGCATAGCCGTTACGCATCATCTCTACCTTTTCCATCCCAGGGATGGAACGCAGAATCGCCAGCTGTACATCTTCAGGAAGACTAGTCGACAGACCTTGAACATAGTATTCCGATGTATTTTTTCCTTCTGGCTCTAAAAAGATCTGATGCTTAGATTTATCACTAAATCTTACTACTTTATCTTCAATAGATGGGCAATAACGTGGACCTGTTCCTTCAATAATACCCGTAAACATCGGCGCACGATGAAGGTTGTCATTAATAATCTGATGAGTAACCTCAGAGGTATAAGTTAACCAACAAGGAAGCTGTTCATTGTTGGATGATTTCGTCTCAAACGAAAAGAATTTAGGCTCATCGTCGCCGGGTTGAATTTCTGTCTTCGAGAAATCGATCGTATCGCGATGTACACGTGGTGGTGTACCTGTCTTAAAACGCACCAATTCAAAACCAAGTTCCCGCAAATTCTCAGATAGCTTCACTGATGGTTGCTGATTGTTAGGTCCACTCTCATATGTCAATTCACCCATGATCACTTTACCACGCAGGTAAGTACCTGTGGTCAGGATAACTGTCTTACTATGATATTCCGTTCCTGTCTTCGTAACTACACCCGCACAACGTCCATCCTCAACGATTAAACGCTCAACCATCCCTTGCCGAAGCGTCAAATTAGGCGTTTTCTCCATTGTTTCCTTCATTGTATGTTGGTAAAGGAATTTATCGGCTTGTGCACGCAATGCATGCACCGCAGGTCCCTTCCCTGTGTTAAGCATACGAAGCTGAATGAAAGTCTTATCTATATTACGGCCCATTTCTCCGCCTAGCGCATCAATCTCACGCACCACATGTCCTTTGGCAGGTCCGCCTATGGACGGATTGCAGGGCATGAATGCAACCATATCCAGGTTAATTGTGATCATCAACGTGCTGCAGCCCATCCGTGCTGACGCTAGAGCTGCCTCGCAACCGGCATGACCGGCGCCAATGACGATTACGTCATAGTTGCCTCCATCATAACTCATGTCCTGTTTCCCCCTAATTGTTATATTAAAATGTAAAACCTATTTTCCTAAACAAAATTGTGAGAATATTTGATCTAACAACGAATCTGCTGCTGTATCGCCTATAATTTCACCAAGCTGTTCCCATGCGAGCCGTACATCAATTTGAATCATATCAATCGGTATATACTGTTCTGCCGCATCGTATGCTTCCTGTAGCGATTTATAAGCTTTTTTGAGCAAGGCAATATGTCTCACATTACTTACATATGTCAAGTCACCCGATTCCAGCTTTCCACCAAAAAAGAGTGTCGAAATGGCATCTTCAAGTTTGTCTAGACCTTCCTCTTCCAGAACGGACATCGGTACGATGTTGGACTCCTCAAAGAAAGAGAGCAACTTATCCTTATCCAGTTTGGGTGGTAAGTCCATTTTATTCATGATCACTAGGCATTGTCTACCGTGGATTTGTTCCATCAATACCAATTCGTCCTCATGTAGCTCTTCGTTAGCATTTAGCACAAGTAGAATCAGATCCGCATCACTAACTGCCGCCTTGGAACGTTCTACGCCAATCTTCTCCACTACATCCATCGTTTCACGAATTCCCGCCGTATCAAGCAGCTTAAGCGGAATGTTGTTTATCGTTATATATTCTTCGATNNATCGCTTTGTTATCACGTGCTAACGCGTTTAATAATGAAGATTTACCAACATTGGGACGACCAACTATAGCTGTCGTTATCCCTTCACGAAGAATTTTTCCTTCATTAGAAGTCTTAAGAAGCTTTGTGATTCCTTCCATCACTTCACTGCTTTTATCTTTAATAAATTCAGCCGTCATGGATTCTACATCATGCTCTGGATAATCTATATTCACTTCGATATGAGCCAGCATCTCAATAAGTGTATGACGCAAAGCATGAATTCGATCCGACAAGGATCCACTGACCTGCTTTAAAGCCACCGAAAAAGCGCGATCCGACTTCGAGCGAATGAGATCAATAACCGCCTCAGCCTGTGATAAATCTATACGTCCGCCCAAGAAAGCACGCTTGGTGAACTCACCCGGCTCGGCTAACCTTATCTCCTGCTGAAGAAGTAAATCCATCACCCTTCTTACAGAAATTACACCACCATGAGCACTGATCTCTACTACATCCTCGGTCGTAAAAGAACGTGGGCCCTTCATCACGGTTACTAGTACTTCTTCCATCTTCTCTCCGTTATCCGGACTAACGATATGCCCATAATGAACGGTATGCGATTCCGCTTCAGTTAACGGAACTCGGCTACGAAACAGAGGCGCCACTTGGGAAATAGCCTGCGGGCCACTTACCCGAATAATAGCAATTCCTCCCTCGCCTAATGCCGTCGATACGGCAGCAATGGTGTCACTAAGCATGCTGTTTTTCACCCCAGAACCTATATTTTTTTGATCATAAACGGTCTTATATTGTTAAAAAAGCAATGACCCCTTACATTGGTCAAGGAGTCATTGCATCATATAGTCTTTACTTCAAAGTTATAACGACGCGGCGATTTGGCTCTTCGCCCTTACTAAGGGTATTCACTTGCCGATGATCCTGTAATCTGGAGTGAATAATTTTCCGCTCCTGAGGTGACATCGGTTCCAGTACTACCTCTTTACGAGTCCGAATGCCACGACCGGCTAAACGATCAGCCAGCTCTTCGAGAGTTTTTTTACGCCGCTCACGGAAGTTCTCCGCATCTAGCACAAGTCGTATAAAACTGTCGGAGTAACGATTAGCTACGATATTAGCCAAATACTGCAGAGCATCGAGAGTTTGTCCTCTTCTACCAATCAACAGTCCCAAATCTGGACCTGATATCTGCAGAATCGTGGATTCCTTGGTGTGGACGATTTCGACTTCCACTTCGAGCCCCATGCTCTTAGCGACATCCACAATAAAATGAACGGCTTCTTGGTAAGCTTCCTCCTCCGGTTGTCCGGAATCTTGGCGTGGCACACCGCCGTTAGCCTCCTGTTTGCTCTCTCTTGTTGACTGCTGAGGCAGTGACGGAGCACTCGCCGCTGATGCCGGTGCGGCTTCGGCTATCAAGGTTAACTCAACCTTGGCACCTTTCGCACCGATCAATCCCAGGAATCCTCTTGATGGCTGCTCAAGTACGTCGACCGTTACCCGGTCCTTTTGAACTCCAAGCTGGGTTAGTCCCCGTTCTACAGCTTCTTCAATGGTTTTCCCTGTTGCGACGACTTTGCTCATTTTGACTTTTTGGCTCCCTTCGATGCTTTACTGCCGCCTTTGCTCTTCACAGCAGTTGAGTCATCTGTACTTTTCACAGCACTTGCGATTGCCAATTTGTGTTTATCGTTGTTGCGATATAAGAAATAGTTCTGAACAATAGTGTAAATGTTACTGTATACCCAGTACAGCGGCAATGCTGCTGGGAAGTTGTAGGACATAACGAAAATCAGAACTGGATAAATCATCATCATGAACTGCATTGGCCCTTGATGTTGCATCGGGTTCATTTTAGTCATCATTCTAGTTTGTATAAATGTTGTTAATGCTGCAAGGACCGGTAAGATAAACAGATGATCCGGCTTACCTAGCTCCAGCCACAAGAAGGAGTGCTCCCGTAGATGTGGATTATAGTAAATCGAGTTGTAGAGAGCGATAAAGATAGGCATTTGTACGATCAGCGGTAAACAACCCGCCATTGGATTAACCTTATTCTCTTGGAACAAACGCATTGTTTCTTGCTGCACCTTTTCAGGTGTGTCTTTATATTTTTTCTGGATCTTTTGGAGTTCCGGTTGAATGGCTTGCATTGCCCGCGAGCTCTTCACCTGTTTAATCGTAAGCGGAAGAATCAGCGTGCGGACAATAATAACCATCACAAGTACGGCTAAACCATATTCTCCGTTAAACCAATCAGCAAACTTGTCCAAGGCAATGGCGAAATAATACACTACATTACTTTGCCAGAAGCCTCCATTCTTTAAATCCTCCGTAGTGTGCGTAACAGCAGCTGACGGAGCGCATCCCGACAGAACAGCTAACGACAACACCATCACTGTGATGAGGAGAAACCATTTTCCCCGTCTAGTCTTCATTAGAGACACTTCAAAACCCCTCTCTTGAACATTCCATTCCACCGTAAATCATACCATAATTATGAGCACAAATAAACAAGCCTCTTATGCGTCCTTTATTTGCGGGAAGTTNNTTTAGTAGCTTGGCTTTGCGCAGTACATGCAGCACGCTTTTTTCGAGCTCTGCGTATTCCATGGAAAGCGCTCCTTTTCTTACGATAAACACCATATCGAGTCCACCTGCAATTTCAGGTTCATGATGACGGACGATTTCCTTCACCAATCTTCTCATTCGGTTACGGACAACCGCGTTTCCAACCTTTTTACTGACCGATATCCCAACTCTAAATCGCTCTACCTCTTTTTTGCTAAACCAATACACTACAAATTGATGATTCGCAAATGACTTCCCATGGCGATATACACGACTGAAGTCGGCACGGTTTCGTAATCGTAACTTTTTGTGCACGGGAATCTCCTTCATAAATCCGGTTAAAAGTATCCCTCCGAATTTTTTTCTTCTAATAGTATAGTCATTTGGATGTCGCCATAAACGACCGCGACTACAACGCTGAGATTTCCCTTCTATATTATAGAAAGAAAAATATTCTCAACTTCTCACAAAATAATTCTGTATATACGTTAAATAGCCCCGCAAATTGTAGCTAGCGCATTAAGCGAGATCCTAGTCGTTTGCAGAGCAAAAAATAATAAAAAGCAGTAAAAAAAGACCACCGGAGTGGTCCCTTAGTGGCCTAACTTACGCACTCAAAACTTTTCTGNNCTGCCTTTCAAGCGGCGAGCTGCCAGCACTTTACGGCCGTTTTTCGTGCTCATTCTTTTACGGAAACCGTGAACCTTCTTGCGTTTGCTCACATTTGGTCTAAATGTCGGTCTCATAATTGCACCTCCCTTACAGGAACTTAATTACTGTCATATAAGCAGAAACGGTCTAAGCCGTCCTTATAGTAGGGACAGTATCTACATGAATCATCATTTAATTATCGAGACATATCCTTACAGAAAACACCTTTATATATTTAAACATATTTTATGCGCAAAAGTCAACCTACTACTGGCTCCAGACCCTCCCTCTAATCCAAGCTGCTTATCCACAACTCCCATTAGAAAAAAAGTAATCCACAAGATATGACAGTTATCCACCTGTGATCAAAAAATAAAGTCGACTACTCACAGATGAGCACAACCTGTGTATAAAATTATCGAAGCTTTGACGTAAAGTGTCGAACCGTAAACAAATTATCAACAATATGTAGTGGTGTTCCTAATAATTGTACACAAGTGCTTGAATTTGTGGATAAAATAGCCCTGCTCATTGAAAAATAAGGGGCGTTTTGCTATGATGGTATTACTTTTGAATGTGAATAGATTTGTTTGTTCTCTTAATTATCAACAAGCTGTGGATAAAGTTGTGAACAAATCAAATTTATCCATATTTTTTTGTCTCTTCATATTGCCTACTGGGGATAAATATCAGCATCAACCTATTTTCTTCGACATTTCCACTTCATGGCTGATGCCACATTTGGAAGATTTAAAGGAGTGACAGTCTGTGGACAGCCATACTTCCGAATTATGGCAGCAAATTTTATCGATTATTCAAACCAAATTAAGCAAGCCAAGCTTTGATACCTGGTTTAAGGCTACTAAAGCGATAACCTTCAACTCCCAGGTTCTCATTATCTCGGCACCTACAACGTTCGCAGTAGAATGGCTGGAAAGTCGCTACACCAAACTAGTAGGAGCAACGGTCTACGAAGTCACTGGGAAACAAGTGGATGTAAAATTCGTGATTGAAGAAAGCAAGCCGCCTGAGCTTGTGGNNCAATCCGCTCCGACTCCCGTAGTATCAAGAGAAGAAGCACAAACGCATCTGCTCAATCCAAAGTACACTTTTGACACATTTGTAATCGGCTCTGGGAACCGCTTTGCGCATGCAGCCTCACTGGCAGTAGCGGAAGCGCCGGCCAAAGCATACAATCCCTTGTTTTTATATGGTGGTGTAGGTCTGGGCAAAACCCATTTAATGCATGCCATTGGGCACTATGTTCTAGAACATAACCCGAATAACAAGGTTATTTACATCTCATCAGAGAAATTCACGAATGAATTTATCAATTCGATCCGTGATAACCGCGGTGAAAGCTTCCGTAATAAGTATCGTAACGTTGACATTTTGCTTATTGACT
>DOJM01000142.1:4643-5497 GCA_003529225.1 Paenibacillus sp. | reverse complement strand
GTTTTTCCATACTTTCAATGCGCTCCACGAAGAACGCAAGCAAATTATCATCTCCAGCGACCGACCGCCAAAGGAAATTCCCACACTGGAAGAACGGCTGCGTTCCCGGTTCGAATGGGGCTTGATTACGGATATTCAACCACCCGATCTAGAAACCCGGATTGCGATTTTACGCAAAAAGGCTAAGGCAGAGAACCTTGATATCCCTAATGAGGCCATGATGTATATTGCTAACCAGATTGATACCAATATTCGTGAGCTTGAAGGTGCATTAATCCGGGTTGTTGCTTATTCTTCGCTAACTAACCAGGATGTAACCACTCATTTGGCAGCAGAAGCACTCAAGGATATTATTCCTTCCAGCCGGCCTAAGATGATTACCATCGCTGATATTCAGCAAAAAGTCGGTGAATACTACAATTTGCGCCTTGAAGACTTCAAAGCACGAAAACGTACGAAAGCCGTAGCTTTTCCACGTCAAATCGCAATGTATCTCTCCCGTGAACTAACNNCGACCGTAATTCATGCGCATGATAAAATTACACAGTCATTAAAGGTCGATCAGGAGTTGTACAAAGTGGTAAATAATCTTGCGGAGAAAATTAAAAATCCTTCCTAAGAGGAACAAAGAGCCTATACACAATCTATACACATGTGGGTAGGCTTAATTTTATGCTATTTGATAGGGTTATCCACATATTAGACGCCCCTACTACTAATACTATTAAATAACTATAATAATTCATCATGTAAAGACGCGTAATAAAGAGACACAAATACAACGAAATTCCCAATTTTTCAGCTAGGAGTGAAATCATGAAAATAAGCATTCTTAAAAATGAACTCAACGAATC
>DOJM01000142.1:0-4585 GCA_003529225.1 Paenibacillus sp. | reverse complement strand
AGTCATACGATCGTGAAGATAGATCAGCCAGGAAGTGTTGTTCTTCCCGCTAAATTTTTCGTCGAGATTATTAAGAAGCTGCCCTCCAAAGAGATTCACATGGAAGTTAAAGAAGGATTCCAAACGTATATTTCTTCTGGATCCACTGAGATTCAGATCGTAGGTTTAGACCCTGAAGAATTCCCGGTGCTACCGAGTATTGAGGAGAACGATACCATCTCCCTGCCAGGTGATTTGCTGAAAAATATGATTAAACAAACCGCTTTTTCTATTTCTACCCAAGAGACAACTCCGATTTTAACAGGTATACTGTGGAATCTGGCCGATAATGAGTTTAAGTTTACAGCAACAGACCGTCACCGCTTAGCTACAAGAGCAGCAAGACTAGAAGGTACGGAGAATGTCCAATTTGCAAATATCGTAATCGCCGGTAAAACCCTTAATGAGCTAAGCAAAATTATTCCTGATCAAAATATGCTCGTTGATATTGTGGTTGCGGACAATCAAGTTCTCTTTAAAATCGACAAAGTACTGTTCTATTCACGGATCCTTGATGGAATTTATCCGGATACTTCTAGAATTATTCCAACAACCTACAAAACAGAACTAACTTTGGACACAAAAAAATTAAGCGAATCGATTGATCGTGCTTATTTGCTGTCCCGCGAAGAAAAAACCAATATTGTACGCATGCAGACGCTTGAGCAAGGCGGTATTGAAATTTCATCTAGCTCTTCTGAGCTTGGTAAAGTCCGCGAAGAACTTGAAGTCATTGATTTTAAAGGTGAACCGCTCAAAATATCTTTCAACTCCAAATATATGCTCGATGTCCTAAAAGTTATTGAGAGTGAACAGCTTGTAATAGCATTTACAGGAATGATGAGTCCGATCATTTTGAAGCCACTCGATCAAACTAATAGCTTGTATATTATTTTGCCCTACCGTACAACAAATTAATGCCAACATTCATGAACATGTGGATAAGTGGCTGAAAGGATAAAAACCATGAAAAAAATACTTATCCACAGTGGATATATTAAGCTGGANNCAATTCCTGAAACTTTCTGATTGTGTATCCACAGGGGGAATGGCTAAAGCTTTGCTGCAAGAAGGACATGTACTTGTTAACGGAGAAGTAGAGGAACGGCGTGGAAGAAAACTTTATCCGGGTGATCAAATTGAAGTGCAGGATAACGGCACATTTCAGGTTGAAGGCGGAGGAGTCAAAGAGGAGTAGGCTAGGGGAGGAACCATTTCGTGTTTGTTAAAAATATCGGTCTGCAGCATTATCGGAATTACGGGCTGCTGCGTCTGGAGAGCTTGGGCGATGTGAATCTGATTCTGGGTCAGAACGCCCAAGGCAAAACAAACCTCATGGAGGCATTGTTCGTCCTGGCGATGACCAAAAGCCACCGCACCTCGAAGGATCGCGAACTTATCTCATTCGATGCCCCTGGAGACGCTGCTCAGATCATTGCCGAGGTAGAACGTAAGTACGGGGATCTCAAGCTAGAGCTCACCCTATCTGCCAAAGGTAAAAAAGCTAAGATTAACGGTTTAGAACAACGACGTCTTAGTGAGTTTGTGGGATCACTCAATGTGGTCATGTTTGCACCGGAAGATTTAGAGATAGTCAAATGCACACCTGGCATCAGGCGGCGTTTTCTCGATATGGAGATTGGCCAAGTCCAGCCGAGTTATCTATTTCACCTCCAGCAGTATCAAAAAATTCTCTTACAAAGGGGCAATTTGCTGAAGCAGTTGTGGGGGAAAGAGGCACCGGGAAAAGACCTTTTGGAAATCTGGGATGCTCAACTTGTGGAGCACGGTGTTAAAATCGTAAAAAAAAGGAAACAATTCATAAAGAAGCTGCAAATATGGGCTGAAAGCATACACCGGGGGATTACGAACGGCGGAGAAGAACTGAAATTGCTCTATGTCCCCTCTTTCGGCGATCGGGATGAGGAAGATGAAGCTGTCTTATTAGACAATTTTATGTTAAAGTTATCACAAACGAGAGAACAAGAAATCAGGCGCGGCATGACGCTGACGGGTCCCCATCGGGATGACCTGTCCTTTTTTATCAACGGAAGGGAGGCTCAGGTCTACGGTTCTCAGGGACAGCAGCGTACAACGGCTTTATAGCTCAAGCTGGCGGAAATCGAGCTGATCCATGAAGAAATCGGAGAATATCCTGTGCTGCTTCTTGATGATGTTTTATCCGAGCTTGATCCTTACCGACAGACCCAGCTTATTGAAACCTTTCAAAGCAAGGTACAGACATTCATTACCGCTACCGGTATTGAGGGTCTGAATGCCGATAAATTAAAGGGCGCCAGCCTATATCATGTTCATGATGGAAAAGTGGAGTTATAAAGAGCGGAGGAAGATCATGTATATTCATTTGGGCGGGGAGAAGATTATTCGCTCTTCGGAGTTAATTGCAATATTTGATATTTCGATTGAGAAATCTTCCAAGGTGTCTAAGCAATTCGTCATTCACTCTGAGCAGGACAAGAAGCTTGAGCGAATTGGTGAAGAGGAAGCAAAATCTATTGTCGTAACTAAAAATATCGTGTATTACTCCCCCATTTCCTCCTCCACTCTCAAAAAAAGAGCCAAAATTTTGCTCGAAATATAACTTGCGTTAGTAACAAAGAGATAATCTGAAAGAAGTAGGTGAAGGCATGTCAATGAATCAACCGACATATGATGAGAGCCAGATTCAGGTACTGGAAGGGCTAGAAGCTGTCCGGAAACGTCCGGGCACGTATATTGGTTCCACTAGTTCTAAAGGTCTCCATCACTTGGTGTGGGAGGTCGTAGATAATAGTATCGATGAAGCCCTAGCAGGTTATTGTGACCGGATTGAAGTGATTATTCATGAGGATAACGGGATTACTGTTATCGATAATGGACGTGGCATACCTGNNGTCGACGCTTGAAGTTGTTATGACAGTACTGCATGCAGGCGGTAAATTCGGCGGCGGCGGATATAAAGTATCAGGCGGCTTACACGGTGTGGGTATCTCCGTAGTAAATGCCTTGTCTGAGAAGGTTGTTGTTAATGTTAAGCGTGATGGGCATATTTATCAGCAGGAATACAGACGTGGTGCACCACAGTATGAGATCAAAGTTGTTGGAGACACTGACGAGACAGGTAGGACTACAACCTTTCATCCAGACCCTGAAATCTTTACTGAAACCACGGTCTTTGAATATGCGACACTGCTTACTCGTATTCGGGAGCTAGCTTTTCTTAACAAAGGAATTGAGCTTTCACTACATGATGAGCGGACCGATGTCACAAACGTGTTCAAATACGAGGGTGGTATCGTTGAATATGTGAAATATCTGAATGAGAAAAAAGAAGCGCTGCACGAGGAACCAATCTACGTGGAAGGCTCACGGGATATGATTCAGGTTGAAGTAGCTCTCCAATATAATGATTCGTATACAGAGAACATCTACTCTTTTGCGAATAATATTAATACCCATGAGGGCGGAACGCATGAATCCGGCTTTAAAAGTGCTCTAACACGTATCATCAACGATTATGCCCGTAAAGCGGGTGTGCTGAAGGATGGTAATTCAAATCTGACTGGCGACGACGTGCGTGAAGGATTGACAGCCATTATTTCTGTCAAAATTCCAGAACCTCAGTTCGAAGGTCAAACGAAGACTAAGCTCGGAAATAGTGAAGTCCGCGGAATTGTAGAATCACTGTTCGGAGAGAAATTGCAGGAATTCCTGGAAGAGAATCCGGCAGTATCACGCCGTGTCCTTGAGAAGTCGCTNNACCCGCCGTAAGAGTGCGCTTGAAGTCAGTGCACTACCTGGTAAACTTGCGGACTGTTCATCTAAGGATGCGTCTATCAGTGAACTCTATATCGTCGAAGGTGACTCTGCGGGTGGATCGGCCAAGCAAGGCCGGGATCGTCATTTCCAAGCGATTCTACCGCTGCGTGGTAAGATTCTAAACGTAGAAAAGGCACGCTTAGACCGTATTTTATCCAACGCCGAGATCCGGGCTATTATTACTGCTCTTGGTACAGGAATCAGTGATGATTTCGACCTATCGAAGGCTCGTTACCATAAAGTCGTTATTATGACGGATGCCGACGTCGATGGAGCTCATATTAGAACTCTGTTGTTAACATTCTTCTACCGTTACATGCGGAAGCTAGTAGATGCAGGTTATATCTATATCGCACAACCGCCATTGTTCAAGATAGAACGTAACAAAGTGATCCGTTATGCAGGTAGCGAAAAGGAACGCGATGAGATTATCGCTTCTTTTGGTGAGAATGTTAAGGTCAATGTTCAGCGCTACANNAATGAATGCTACCCAGCTGTGGGACACGACGATGGATCCTGAGGCTCGTATGATGCTACAAGTAACGATTGAAGATGCGATGCTCGCTGACAGTATCTTTGATACGCTGATGGGCGATAATGTTGAACCAAGACGTGACTTTATCCATGAGCATGCGAAGAGTGTCAGATACCTCGATGTGTAAGAATAACATTCAAGCATAGACGCCTTCGGCGTCATTATAAGGATGATAAGCGTTTAAGCGAGAAA
>DOJM01000141.1:12275-12674 GCA_003529225.1 Paenibacillus sp. | reverse complement strand
GAAAGAGATAAAAAGAGGAGGGGGGGTGAAAGAGAATAAGATAGGTTTTTTTTGCGGTTTTTATTTTTCTCTAAGTATTCAAGAAATACTTTGCTTCCTCCAGCGTTCGTACATCGTTGGGATACTTTACCTAAAAGGTGTTTCTCACTTGGGAGATGTTTACGGATAAACACTAATCTACCGGAGATTTGGAGTCCTTATTCATTTTTAGATCAGGTTATTCTCGAAATTCAGGTTTAATGAATGAAGTACTGCGATTATCAGTCGGGCGTCCAAGCAGATTAAGCCACGAAAATGTGCAACAAACAATTTAAGGAGGTAGTTATACATGTTGAAAAGAATGATTGCGGTTTTTTTTGCATTCCTTATCACCTTCATGGCCGTATCCTTCGTCCCAAC
>DOJM01000141.1:9899-12230 GCA_003529225.1 Paenibacillus sp. | reverse complement strand
AAAAAGTAAAGGCCGAAGAAGTTAATTCGGTAGTATCCAAAAACGGCCAATTGCGAGTTTCTGGAAACCAATTAGTGAATCAGGCAGGAGAAGCGATCCAGTTAAAGGGTATGAGTACACACGGCTTGCAGTGGTTTGGACAGTTTTCGAACTATGACAGTATGAAATGGTTAAGAGACAATTGGGGAATGACCGTGTTTCGTGCTGCGATGTATACGCAAGATGGCGGATATATCAACGACCCTTCCCAAAAAAATAAAGTGAAACAAGCTGTACAAAACGCTATTGATCTTGGCATCTATGTAATCATCGACTGGCATGTGTTGGGTGAACAAGACCCGAACGTCTACAAACAACAAGCGAAGGGATTTTTTAGTGAAATGGCCTCCTTGTATAAGGATTATCCGAACGTGATTTATGAAATCTGCAATGAGCCCAATGGATCTGCCACTACATGGAACGATAAAATTAAGCCTTATGCAGAGGAAGTCATTCCGGTTATCCGTTCTATTGCTCCGGGTAGTATTATTATCGTTGGAACCGGAACATGGAGCCAGGATGTACACGATGCGGCGAACAATCCGCTCTATTACAGCAACATTATGTATACAACGCATTTCTACGCTGGTACTCATGGTCAATGGCTGAGAGATCGTATAGATTATGCGAGAAGCAAAGGTGTAGCTGTATTCATCACGGAGTGGGGAACAAGCGATGCCTCTGGAGATGGCGGTCCATTCCTTGCCGAATCTAAGGTTTGGACGGACTTTATGCAAGATAGAAAAATAAGCTGGGCCAACTGGTCGTTATGCGATAAATCGGAAGTATCCGCTGCACTGATGCCAGGCGCAAGCCCGTATGGTGGATGGTCAGATGCGCAGTTAACTGCATCCGGTAAGTTTGTCAAAGATCAAATGTATGGATCCTCGCAACCGCCAAGCGATGGCATCGCTGAGCGGTTCGGCCAGCACGTCGCCGCCCGCCGCGAAGTGCTCGGGCGGCAGACTGCCGCGGAGGCGCTCCAGCCATCCCGCGGCGCGTTCGTGCACGTGGGCCGACCATGCTGTCGGCCACAAGCCGTGCGGCTCGCCGTCATCGGCGAGCCTGATGGGAACAAGCGCGGATTCATCGCGCTTGTCCTGAAGGATCAGCTGCAGCCGCCAAGGGGATCCATCCCCTTCGGGCTCCAGCAGCTGTAGAGCGGGCCGGAAAGGCGCGGTGTCCGCCTTCCAGCCAATGGCGATAAGCCATGCAGCGGTATCCATGCCCGCTGCAAGGGCGCCGCTTCTATCGAATAGAAGCGGGAATTCGCTCCGGAGGTCGCCTGCCTCGGCCTCCGTGCTGTAATGCCTCTGCGATACGGCGGCGGAGAACGCCGCGCGTAACCCACGGCTAAATTCGCTGCCGCCATTTAGCGCCTCAAGAGCCCCTTTGGCAGTGTCATTCTCCACTGCCACCTGCGCAAAAGCGCCCTCATCCCAGGTCCATTGCAACCTTCCGGCGCGATAAGCGGAGATATCGGGAATATACTGTTTGTTCTCCAGACATACAGCCAGAAGTGGCGCCAGTTCAGTCAGATGAGCCGAATCGCCTTCCCAGTGCCATTCGATATGCGCCAGCAGCTTCTGCTCTGCAAAGAAAGGGATGGCCTGCTCCGCAGGTAGAATCACTAGCTCTACACCTTCTCCTGCTGGTTGAATCGTTAACTCCGTTCCATAAAAAGACGCCTCATGCCAGGCGAATAACCGCTGCTTAAGCTGCAATCCGGGCACGAGATCTTCTCTTTCATTCATTCCATATATTAAAGCGTCGCCATACTGGCTTAATGCAAGCCGGATGGTCAGCGTGCGCAAATGCATGTTCATGGTATTAGCTTTCCTTTCCGAAGCTCCTCTTGCAGCGCGCGAAGCCTGCTATGCCTAGTGGTGAAAGCTTCCAGGAACGCTTCCCACCGTTCTTCCTGTTTCATTTTTTTATACAGCTTGGATAATCGCTTCAAGAGTTTCACAGCCGCTTTGTAGCTATGTCTATTCTTATCCAGCACAAATCTTTCGGCCGCCTGATGGTAGAAGGGCAGTAGAACTTCTGGTGCGTTTTTCTCCATAGGCTGGAGGTCGGTAACACGAAATTCAGAAGGCTGCTTACCGATGGACAGTTGATAATCCATCCATATCTGCCATTTTTCATAGGTGATTAGCTTCTCTTCGTATACTTCACCAGAGATAGGTAACATAGTGCCTAATGTATTCCACATCTTAGGCTCCGCTTCAGGAAGGTGGCGGACGGCTTCTTCCCAGCTGTTCGAATAGCCATTCAGATTATAGAGTCTGC
>DOJM01000141.1:7496-9894 GCA_003529225.1 Paenibacillus sp. | reverse complement strand
CAAAAGCGGGGAGGTGAAGCTCATAAGCTCATCGGGATGGAGACCCGGGCGCTCGGCAGCCGTATTCAATAATTCCCAAGCCTTCTGGTCATCCTTCAGATAAAAATACATGCGGCTCTGGGCTAACAGCCACGCATGGCGTGACAGGGAAGCGCCTAATTCACTTTCTGCCTGCTGAAGCTGTTTGATTTCATCCAGATAAAGCTTAGTTCCACCTGTATTCGGATAAATCCAGTTTCTCCACAGCAGGTCATAGCACAGTGAAAAAGAGGGCTGATCCCGCAAGCGATCGCGCGACTCCGTCAACATCTCGCGCCGCAAGTAGGAGAGGGTCTCGACGATATGCGGCCACAGATCGTATTCCTGCTCTTGCTCGGGAGACAGCGGGAGTGTGCTTTTTAACAGACGTGTGATTGCTTCCTGTAGCTCTGAGACCGCTACTTGCGTGTAATAGCCGAGTGATGAGGTGAAGGCGACCTGACCGGGCAGATTGGCGGAAGGCTTAGCCAGCTTTTCTATAAGAAAAAGATGGGCATGCAGGGTAAATAACTTGTCCATTTCCGGTGATAACTTCGGCTTAAATTTAGTAATGGAAGATAATGCCCGATCCACATATTCAGGATTCCGAGTGGTATGTGCCAGAGGCGTGATGCAGAACGCAAAATACTCGCGCCACTCCGTGATGCCTCCGTCAGCGATCCGGCTGGCATGTTCTTTTAGCTGCTGCTGGTGCTTTCCATCGGCTCCGATAGGGGAACTACTTGATGTTTTTGGAAGAAACGATGCGGCCTTAGCGTTAGCTAGAACTTGTACAGACCTATTCTGTTGTTCAGCATAACTAAGTAAAACGGCTGCCATATGTTTGCAGTGACCTGAAACAGGGCANNACAATGACACCGAGTGAAGCTGTCCAGATCAATCGTAACGCGGTAATCCTCTCTGCCTTCAACAAGGGCGTTTATCTTAGAGGGCTCCGTCATGGTGAACGAACGAATCCGGTTTTGCTTATAATATTGGAACCCTCGTTTGAGGGTAAGGTCATTGAAATAATAGGCGACATTCTGGATGAGCTTACTCCACTGCGTATCATCCATAGTATAGGTTGGTTGCATACAATTGCTCTCCCGTAAGAAAAATGGTCGTTATTTGACTTTCATTATATCATTTCTTTTTGAGTAGAATGTTTTGGTGTTGTAATGATTGTGAAGTTGCTGGCTTGTATGGAACGTAAGACCTAAACATATACTAATCGTGCTGTGTTNNACTAAATAAAGGTCAAAAAAGGTCAAATCATTAAAAACATTAAAATTGTAGCATTAAATCAGCTGATTTGCCTGAATTTGGCCGAAAATTGGCTTAAAACGGTTTTGTTATTCCTCTGATGGGGGACTATAATAAGGTCATAGGTCAAATAAAGTCAAAGTCAATGAGAGGAGAATGGATAATGTTTGATTTGGTTCCTTTTGGTAAACGTAGAGATGATGCTTTTGGTATGCTGGCTAAGTCTTTAAATGATGTTTTTAATGATGATTTCTTTGCACCGATCAAGAGCTCCACGATGTCCTTCAGAACGGATATTCGCGAGAGTGAGCAGGCTTACCTAATTGAAGCTGAACTTCCTGGTTTTAAAAAAGAAGAAATCGACATTGATTATGCCAGCCCTTACTTGACGATTAAAGCGGTGCGGAAGGAAGAGAATGCGGAGGAGAACAAGGATCATCAAATTGTACGTAGAGAACGTCGATATGGTGAATATGTTCGCAGATTCTATGTTCAGGATATTGCAGTGGAAGAAATTCACGCGTCTTTGAAAGACGGATTACTGAAGCTGGAAGTACCAAAACAGCAAAAACCGCAAGGGAAACGCATTGAGATTCAAGACGGAGATTCTAGCGCTTCGCAGTCTGAATAAGCATAATTTAGATAATAGTTTCCGCTCAGCATCTTAGAGATAGGCAGCGAGCTTTTAATATAGTGTTATGAATAAAAGGCGCATTGTAGTGGAGGATTCCGGCTATGGTGCGTCTTTTCTCGGAATGGATGGGTTATAGGTAATAAAGCAATGAAAGGAGGAATCCGAATGGCTAACAAAAGCTATTATGATGCTTTGGGCGTGAGCAAAACAGTAACTAAACAGGAAATTAAAAAGGCTTATCAAAAGCTGGCCAAGAAGTGGCATCCCGATGTGAACAAGGCCCCTGAGGCAGAGGCAAAATTCAAAGAAGCGGCTGAAGCCTATGAAGTGCTGGGCAATGAGGAGAAACGCAAGCTTTACGATGAGGAGCTGCTTTATGGGGCTCAGCGTGGTAGAACTGGTGGAGGTGCGTCGAGCGGAGCCTCTTCATGGGATTCAAACTTTGGTGGAAGCTGGAGCGGTGGGACTTATTCTGCAGGAGGC
>DOJM01000141.1:6995-7429 GCA_003529225.1 Paenibacillus sp. | reverse complement strand
GAACGGCAATCCATGGGGTGAGGCGCGCAGTACGACGCAGGCGCAGCTGGATATTACGTTGGAGCAGGCCTATAAGGGAGCAACTGTAAGAGTGCAGATCGGTGATAAAACTGTGGACGTTCAAGTTCCGTCGGGATCTAGTGAAGGCACGATTTTAAAAATCGCAGGAACCACTCAGAGTGGCATAGCTCCAGGTGGCGATATACTGCTGGCACTTCATATTCTTCCTCATGATATATACGAGCTTCGAGCTGGCGACTTATACGGTGTAGTTGAAGTTGCTCCATGGCAAGCGGTATTGGGTGGTGAGGTGAAAATTCCATTACCGGGTGGCGGTGCCGTGAAATTGAAGATTCCTGCAGGAATTCAAAATGGCAAAACGCTGCGCATTCCCGGCAAGGGATTGAAGCGCGAAAATGGTGCGAACGGTGATA
>DOJM01000141.1:2874-6963 GCA_003529225.1 Paenibacillus sp. | reverse complement strand
GTAATTAATAGGTAGGTAGAGATAAAGGAAAGGTAAAGGTAGAGGTAGAGGTAATTTAGTGTGTGAGGCAACTCTGGTTGGTGATTACGGTGATTGGAATGCTAGTTGTAGAAAAGTAACTTGATTAGAAACTAACTATAGTAGAGACCTGTGAGAAGTGTCGGGAAAAAGGGAAGGGTAAAAGTGTTCTGAAGTGAGATGAATTCGAGCTAGTGGGTGAAAAGAGGGGTAAAAATACCCCAGCATGCACCGGATTGGCTCATCACCCGAAATGTACGGTATTAATCCTGTAGATTGTGCCAAATGCGGCCCATCTCTCCAAATGTACGGTATTAATCCCGCTAAATTAATCTATCCCGACCAAAACGGCCGATCCTATATTTCATTCCTAAATAGAAAGGTGAGAGAGCTATGGATTTCAATAAACNNTCAGGAGATCGATAATCTCCATCTGTTAAAAGCGTTACTCCAGCAGCAAGAAGGCTTGCTGCCAAGATTGCTGCAAAAGATGAACGTCCCCGTAGCTGAGATGCTGCACAGCACGGATGAACTGCTTGGGCGCAAGCCGAGTATAAGCGGATCAGGAGCAAGTACGGTACGGCGTTATGCCTCGCAATCGCTGATCCATCTGCTGGAACAGGCGGAGAAAGAAGCGGCGAAGATGCAAGACGAGTTTGTCTCGGTAGAGCATGCCGTGCTGGCCATGGTGTCGGATTCGAGCAGGGACAATCGTGAGCTGCGTGATCTTTTTGTCAGTCGTGGACTAACACGCGAGAAGCTGATGTCTATACTTGCTGAGATTCGTGGGCATCAGCGTGTAACGAGTCGGGAGCCGGAGGCTACTTATGAGGTGTTGGAGAAATACGGACGAGATCTTGTGGCAGAGGTTCGCGCGGGCAAGATCGATCCAGTCATCGGACGTGACGCAGAGATACGCCGCGTGATCCGAATTCTGTCCCGCAAAACGAAGAATAACCCTGTGCTCATTGGTGAGCCAGGTGTGGGTAAAACAGCGATTGTGGAAGGCTTGGCTCACCGGATTGTACGCAAAGACGTACCAGAGGGGCTGAAGGACAAGATGATTTTCTCGCTGGATATGAGTTCTCTTGTAGCAGGCGCGAAGTTCCGTGGTGAATTTGAAGAGCGTCTGCAGGCGGTACTGCGGGAAGTACGTGAAAGTAACGGCCGCATTATTCTTTTTATTGATGAGCTGCACACGATTGTAGGCGCAGGTAAAACCGAAGGCTCGATGGACGCGGGCAATATGCTGAAGCCGATGCTGGCCAGAGGCGAACTGCACTGTATCGGTGCCACAACGCTCGATGAATACCGCAAGTATATAGAGAAGGACCCTGCGCTGGAGCGCCGTTTCCAACAGGTGCTGGTCAGCGAACCGGATGTAGAGGATACGATCTCCATCCTACGCGGGCTGAAGGAACGGTTCGAAGTTCATCATGGGGTCAAAATCCATGACAGTGCCCTCGTCGCTGCAGGCGTTCTGTCTAACCGCTACATTACGGATCGCTTTTTGCCGGATAAAGCGATCGACTTGGTGGATGAAGCTTGTGCCATGATCCGTACAGAGATTGATTCCATGCCGGGTGAGATGGATGAAGTGACCCGCCGTCTGATGCAGATGGAGATTGAAGAAGCAGCGCTCAAAAAAGAAACCGATGACGCCAGCAAACGCCGTCTGGAAATCTTACAACGTGAACTCGCCGATCTCAAGGAGAAGCAGCTTGGGATGACGGCGCGTTGGGAAAAGGAAAAGTCAGCGATACAAGGCATCCGCGACCTCAAAAAACGTCTGGAGCAAGCCCGCAAGGATCTGGTCGATGCTCAGGAGGAATACGATCTTAATAAATCGGCCGAATTGAGCTATGGCATCATTCCTGATCTGGAGCGTCAATTGAAAGCAGCGGAAGAAGCGGCACAGCAGGATCAGGATACAAGATTATTGCGTGAAGCTGTAACCGAGGAGGAAATCGCAGATATTGTATCGCGCTGGACGGGCGTTCCAGTTAGCAGATTGGTTGAAGGCGAACGGGATAAGCTGCTGCGTCTGGAAGAAACGCTGCATGAACGGGTTGTGGGCCAGGATGAAGCTGTCAGCTTGGTGGCCGATGCGGTGCTTCGTGCAAGAGCCGGGATCAAAGATCCGAATCGGCCGATCGGTTCCTTCCTGTTCCTCGGTCCGACTGGGGTAGGGAAGACGGAGCTGGCTAAATCGCTGGCGGTCTCTCTCTTTGATCGCGAAGATGGCATGATCCGTATTGATATGTCGGAGTATATGGAGAAGCATAGTGTTTCCCGCTTAGTCGGTGCGCCTCCGGGATATGTCGGGTATGAGGAAGGTGGACAGCTCACAGAAGCTGTACGGCGTCAGCCTTATACAGTAGTGTTGCTCGATGAAGTGGAGAAGGCGCATCCCGATGTATTTAATATTCTGCTGCAGCTGCTTGATGATGGACGGCTAACCGATTCGCAGGGCCGGATGGTTGACTTCAAGAACACGATCATTATCATGACCTCGAATATCGGTTCACCACATCTGATTCAAGGTACCGATGAGAAAGGTCAGCTTACGGAGGCTGCCAAGGACAGTGTAATGAAGGAACTAAGCGGTCATTTCCGTCCAGAATTCCTGAACCGGGTTGACGATATTGTGATGTTCAAGCCGTTGACCCTGGGTGAGATCGAGAAAATCGTGGACAAACTGGTGGACGGATTGCGTTTACGCCTTGCTGAGCGGGAGATTGGTCTTGAGTTAACTGAGCCCGCGGTACGTTTTATCGCTAAGGAAGGTTTTGATCCAGTGTATGGGGCGAGACCGCTGAAACGCTTTATCCAGCGTAGTCTGGAGACCCGTGTGGCACGTGCGATTATTGCTGGTGAAGCTGCTGAGGGCTCAGTGATTCAAGTAGACGAATCCGGCGGCGACCTGATAGTGAGCATTATGAAACCAGATGCGTAATGAATAAGAAGAAGTTAGCAAAATGGCTCTTACTATGAATAAAAAGGCGTCCACAAAGCCATTAAGGTTTTGTGGACGTCCTTTTTATGATTACCCTCACTCCACCCAAGGTATTAAATGAGGTTGTTCATCCAGAATGGACAGGTATTGCTCCTTCCAGCCGTATTGGCCATCGGGATCAAGGAGCATGTAACGTAGATATTTTTCTAAACGGAATTCTGCCTTCGACCAACCTAAATGTTTGAGTCGCAAGTTGCTTAGCTGGTGAGGAAGCTCGAAGATATTCTCCGGGAATCGCCCACAGTGCTGTGGGGATTCATTCCATACATAGTTGAAGTCTTCTTTATAACGAAGCAAAAAAGGACGGTAATTCAAATGAGAGCGCCAGTAAATATCTTCTCTGTAATGGGTGGCGTTCCATAAATCGTAGAGACGGAAACAGAATAGATCGACCTCGTCAGCGTACAGCAAGGGTCCGATATTTGCCGCAAAGCTCGCTTCAAAGATTTCATCTGCGTCCAGATTCAGAATCCACTCGGGCTTCGTCTTCAGAACCTCTTCCCACTGCTGCTTTCGTAGCTCGGTTTCATTGCTGAATTTGGATATGGTATTGTGCACGAGATGAACGGGAATGCCTTCAAGCGCCTCCAGGCAGATAGCTGCAGAATTATCGGTGCTGCCATCATCAATAATGACGGCCTCGTCGATGTATTTACGATGCTCCTCCAGAACCTGTCGCAGAAAGCGCCCACTTTCATTTTTCACAACCATGGTGAGGGTTAGCTTGGGCCGCTTTCCGGCTAGGGGGATTATTTCCTTGGGATTTTCATTGTCTGGATTGTCTGGTGTGGATGTCGGCTCTGTCGATACAGGTACTTCCTCCGTAGATGAACCGCTCTCAGCATCAGTGGCTTCAGCTGTGGCCTCCGTAGTTTCTTTGATGAAATCCTCAACTTTACTCAGATCACTGTCTCTATACAAGTGTAGCGCCGGATAATGGGTATCGACGAACAAGGGGATGCCAAGGGCTGCGGCACGAATGCAGAAATGACGGTCTTCTCCCCAGTATGAAATATTGCGAATCTGATTATAGCTGACTCCAGCTTTTATCGCAT
>DOJM01000141.1:0-2868 GCA_003529225.1 Paenibacillus sp. | reverse complement strand
ATCTTTGCTATGAATTCATGAAATCTGCGATTAATCTCCTCTGGTTGCAGTTTTTCACCGGGCAGTAGCTCCCACTGATTGTATTCGTCGTGCATCCATACCTGCGGCTGAAACATAGTCTCTGGCTGCCACTGCGTCCAGAATACCTCTGAAATAATATCCTTGTTCGCACCTATTAGATGTCTGAGGGTATCAGGATGGAGAATGAGATCAGAGTCGATAAGGAATAAATAATCATAGTTCAAGGTTTGGGCTCGGTTGATCATTAGATTCTTAAAATTGGCTACTTTCCAGACTAAGTTGGTATTCCAAAAGTGGGTAGTATCATTGCGAATATACGCATCGTGAAAGCCGGAGCTCTGAAGATAAATATGATCACCCATATTTTTAAATTCCTGGAGCAGCCGACTTGATTCATCATCATCATTATCATCAACCAGATGGAAATCCAGCTCAATATCGGCTACGTTCAGACGAAGCAGGGAATTCAGAAATTCTTTTAAAACTATAGGCTTCTGGTGGATCGGACTGCCAATCAATACGCGAACCTTGTTTTCCGTCATTGCCGCCTCCTTGGGGGACGCCCCTCTTTCCTTGGATGTCCTTATGTTCTCAATATATTTATAGGAGAGCGGCAATAATCCTTATTTTTCAAAGTTCTGTAAAGTAAATAAGTGTTAAATATATTAATTCGTAACGATCTGCTGTACAATAACCGAATAATTAGATACAGATGACAAAATGAACAGCAAAGGATGAGCGCTATGGATAAATCACCGATTAATTCCCTAGATATTACATTAATGTGAAATGCTATCCATTGTAATTCCTAGTATTCCGATATACAATATAAAAAACACAAGCAACGCAGAACATAGAATACGGGGGAGAAACTTATGCGTAAAGGATTATCTGGAGTTATTACTTTGATTTTGTTAACATTTTTGATTAGTGCGTGCTCCGGAGGGAACACCGCCACTTCTACAAATACAAATCAGACACCTGCTACTAATGATGGAACGACAGCAAGCACTGAGATAAAAGATGGAGGTAACTTGATTATTGGAGTCGCTGCTGATCCTGTTATTCTAAATCCGAACTACGCGGGTGACCGTGTCAGTCTTACGATTGACCAAGCGCTCTATGCTCCACTGTTCCAAGTAAATGATGGTAAGAAGACCTTCTACTTGGCAGACAGCCTGACCCTTTCAGAAGATAACCTGACTTATACTTTGAAGCTTAAAGATGGTCTTACATGGCATGACGGAGAAAAGCTTACGGCTGACGATGTCGTGTTCACGATTGATAGCATCCTCGATGAGAAGCAAAACAGCATGTTGAGAGCAAATTTATTCATCGGTGATAAACCCGTTAAGGCAGTTAAGGTGGATGATCTGACCGTAGAGTTCAAGCTTCCGCAGGTCAGCCCAGCTTTTGAAGCTACACTAGTACAAGTATTTCCGATTCCAAAGCATATTTTTGAGAATGAGACGGATCTAGAGAAAAGCACCAAGAATGCTAATCCGGTTGGATCTGGACCATTTAAATTTAAAGAATATAAAGCCGGTGAATATGTAACATTAGAAAGATTTGATAACTACTTCGGCGGCAAGCCACATCTTGATTCCGTAACGTACCGGATTGCTAAAGATACGAATGCTGCGAATCTCGCACTTCAAAGTGGTGAGATCAACATTAAATATCTAGATCCACAGGATGTTGGAACGATTGAGGCTTCGAACAATTTCGAAATCCTTCCTTATAGTGAAGGCCGATTGTCCTACCTGATGTTCAATGCGAACAGTGATAGAGGTGCTCTTGCTAAAAAAGAAGTTCGTCAAGCCTTGTCTCTAGCACTAAGTCGTGATGAAATCATTCAGGCTGCTTATACCTCTAGCGAGTATGCAGACCCGGCGAAGTCATTCTTGACTCCGGATGCNNAATGATGTGGAAAAAGCGAAAGAGCTTCTGAAGTCGGCTGGAGTTAGCGATCTGAAATTGAGATTGATTGTATCGAGCGGAAATAAAGCTCAGGAAGCCATTTCACTATACGTGCAGCAAAAGCTAAAGGCCATTGGCGCTGAAGTTGAACTGCAAAATATGGATGCCTCAGCATATGGTCAGAAGTTCAGTGATATGAATTCAAAAGATTTCGAACTTGCGATTGCAGGTTATATTATGGGTTACGATCCTGATGCTTACAGAATTTTGTATACTTCTACTGCTGACTCTAACTACTCGCATTATAATAATGCTGAGGTTGATAAGTTGTTCAATGAAGGTGCAGGAGAAGCAGATGTGACTAAACGTGGTGAGATCTATAAGAAGATCCAAGAAATCATTGCAGACGATGCACCGATTTATCCAATCGCTAATACTAAGACTATTGTAGCTGTCTCCAAGAACTACGGCGGTCTTGAAGAAGCAGTCTTGAAGCCTGTCGTTATTTTTGAAGATTTATCGAAAATCTACCTTAAATAAAAACGGGAAAAAGTAAGCTGGGTTATCCAGCTTACTTTTTTACCGATACAGAACTGGGAGAATAAACGTATGAGACAACTTATCGTCCGAAGATTACTGCAAACCCTGCCGATGTTGTTTTTTGTTTCGGTTGTGTGCTTTGCGATGATTAAGCTGGCTCCGGGGGATCCGGTATTATCCTTCGTTACGCCGAATATGCACGCAGATGATATTGAGCGCATCCGGCATAACCTTGGGCTGGATAAGCCAGCCTACATTCAATATTTAATCTGGATTAAAGAAATATTGCAGGGGAATTTCGGTTATTCCCTAGTGAATCATCAGCCAGTATTGGATCAAATTCTAGAACGCCTGCCTGCAACGGCAGGTTTGATGGGTTCTGCGATC
>DOJM01000140.1:2006-5763 GCA_003529225.1 Paenibacillus sp. | reverse complement strand
TGTTATGGACAAAAATGAATTAAAAGAAGCTTATATACGCTATACCGTGACCGCTGGTGAGGATATTCTCGGATTACCTGCGGGCGATTATTGCGAACCCAATCATTTGCTGTACATCAAAGCGCTGCCGAAAGTATCCGAAAAGATATATAGCGAAGGCAAAGACCTGCAACTGTTGTCCTTACGGCGTAACACTCCGGAGGGAGCAGTGCGATTCAAGTCTCTGCATTATATGAATAATATTTTGGCCAAGCGTGAGCTTAGAGGTTATGCCTCTGCGGCGAATGGTGCTGAGGGACTGATGTTGACTGCACAAGAGGTCATAGCAGAGGGTATTGTCAGCAACATCTTTTTTATAAAAAACAATATTCTCCACACTCCAGATATCTCAACTGGGATTCTACCGGGAATTACCCGGGAAATGGTAATGGAGCTGGCTCGTAGTGCTGGAATTAGGGTAGAAGAGGGCGCATATCATTGGGAGCAGTTGAAAATAGCCGATGAAGTATTTCTTACCAATTCCGTACAAGAAATTGTCCCGGTCACAACGCTTTGGGAAAAAGATAAAAGATTTACCGTAGGCGATGGGCTTTGCGGCAGAATGACTTCGGGTTTGATTTCATTCTATAGAGAAAGGACGGGAATATCGAAATGAGACCAGCCATGTTCAAGCGGACATACCGCTGTGGAAATACTGATTTGGAATTGGGAAAACGAACGCTGATTATGGGCATCCTGAATGTAACCCCGGATTCTTTTTCAGATGGAGGACTTTCGGATGAGCCGGACAAAGCAGTAGAACATGCGCTACAAATGGCCGCAGACGGTGCTGATATTATAGATATTGGTGGAGAATCTACCCGTCCTGGGCATAAACCAGTGGGGCTTGAAGAGGAATTAGCTCGTGTATTGCCTGTCATCGAGAGTATTCATCGAGTGGCACCGCATATTCCGTTATCTATAGATACCTACAAAGCTGAAGTGGCACGCCAAGCTATTGCTGCTGGTGCTCATATCATTAATGATATATGGGGCTGTAAGGCTGATCGGGAAATGGCGGCAGTGGCAGCTGCAGCAGACTGTCCCATTATTTTGATGCATAACCGACAGGACCGTGATTATACGAATTTAAGTGCGGATATGTCGGCAGACCTTAAGGAAAGTATTGATCTTGCTTTACCCGCAGGAGTGAAGCCAGCCAATATCATCTTGGATCCAGGGATCGGCTTTGCGAAGGATTTTAATGAAAATTTGCAGGCGATGATGCTTTTGGACGGGTTGACTGAGTTTGGCTATCCACTGTTACTGGCGACTTCACGCAAAAAATTCATCCGGACCGTACTTGATTTGCCCGCTGATGATGTTGTGGAAGGTACTGCAGCTACAGTAGCCTTTGGTATTGCTCAGGGCTGCCAGATCGTACGAGTGCATGATGTGTCCCAAATAAAACGAACGGTCAAGATGTGTGATGCGATGTTGTATGCTGCACCTCCATTGGTGCGTGAATAAAGATATTTTATAAAAAGGGCGGGTTTAAAGATGGATAAAATGACACTGCATAGAATGGAATATTATGGATATCACGGTGTGTTTGAAGAGGAGCGTAAGCTGGGTCAACGTTTTTACATTGATTTGGAGCTAGAACTCGATCTACAGGGAGCGGGCCAGAACGATGATTTGAACCAAACCGTAAACTATGCTGAGGTGCATGAACTGGTCAAAAACATTGTCGAAATAAAGTCCTTTAAGTTAATTGAAGCTCTGGCAGAATATATTGCATCCTCCGTACTGGACACTTATACTGTTATCAATGCAGTAACGGTAAAGGTAACTAAACCTCATCCGCCATTCGACATTCATTTTCAGGGAGTGACTGTGGAGCTGCGCAGAACTAGAAAGTGAGAACAAAGTCCATGAATATACATTCCACCTCTGAAGAATCAGAGGCTTATATTGCTTTAGGGGCTAATTTGGGTGACCGTGAGGGCACGCTGTCAGAGGCTTTGAACAGACTGAATAATCATGATGAAATATCGGTAGTTCGCTGCTCTAAAGTCTACGAGACAGAGCCAGTAGGTTATTTAGATCAGCCGCAGTTTCTTAATATGGCAGCAGCTTTGCGCACGACGCTTGCGCCAGAGACCTTGCTGGAAGTAATGCTGGGGATCGAAACGCAGCTGGGTCGTATCCGGGATATTCGCTATGGACCGAGAACGGTAGATCTAGATTTATTGTGGGTAGAGGGCCAGATACTTGATACTCCGCATTTAACGTTACCGCATCCGCGTATGTTTGAGCGTGCATTTGTAATGCTTCCGCTCAGTGATATCGTTCCACAGAATGAACGGTCTTCCGGACTCCGCAAGTTGATTACAGCAGCGCTTCAAGACATAGACGGGAAGGAAGGAATTCGGTTGTGGACAACAAGCGTATGGGACGGAGGGTCAGGGCATTCCGCAAGCTAAAAGGCTATACTCAACAGGAACTTGCGGATCTGACTGGAATTTCCTTGGCTGTGCTTGGCGCAGTCGAGAGGGGTAATAGACGTTTGGAAGATCAAATTTTAGATAAAATTGCGAATGTCCTAGGGGTTACAACCGAAGAATTGGTAAACCCTGACTCATAATCTTTAATGAATTCAATAGGGATAATGGAAGTGATACGAATGCTGAAGATTGGCGACATTGAGATGAAAAATCAAGTTGTTCTGGCACCTATGGCTGGGGTGTGCAATCCGGCCTTTCGTCTAATCGCTAAAGAGTTTGGTACAGGTTTAGTCTGTGCGGAAATGGTGAGCGACAAGGCTATTATTCACGGAAATACGCGTACTCGCGAAATGTTGTTCGTGGATGAACGGGAAAAACCACTTAGTTTGCAGATTTTTGGTGGAGATAGACAGTCACTGGTGCAAGCGGCAAAGGTAGTTGATAAAGAAACCAATGCTGATATTATCGATATCAATATGGGATGACCGGTGCCTAAAGTAACAAAATGTGATGCGGGAGCCCGCTGGCTTTTGAATCCCGACAAAATCTATGAAATGGTATCTGCGGTTGTCGATGTTGTTGATAAACCCGTAACTGTAAAGATGCGGATTGGCTGGGATAGTGAGCATATTTTTGTCGAGGATAATGCGCGTGCAGTAGAACGTGCCGGTGGCAAGGCTGTCAGTGTGCATGGACGAACACGGGAGCAACTCTACACGGGGCGTGCGGATTGGAATTATATCAAGATGGCAAAAGAAGCGGTCTCCATTCCGGTTATCGGCAATGGTGATGTCAATACACCTGAAGATGCTCGGGCTATGCTTGACCAGACCGGCTGTGATGGAGTGATGATCGGGCGTGGTGCGCTGGGTAACCCATGGATGCTGTATCGTACGATTCAGTATTTAAACACCGGGGAGCTGATGCCTGAGCCAGGGTTAGAAGAGAAAATTAAGGTTGCCATTCTTCATATGGATCGGCTGGTTGCACTTAAGGGAGAAGCCGTAGCCGTTCGGGAGATGCGTAAGCATATGGCTTGGTATTTAAAAGGCCTGAAGTCTGCTGCACGAGTAAAGGATGTGCTCATGTTAGAGACAGAACGTGATGGAATGGTGAAGATTTTGAATGATTTTGTCGTTCAACTACAGCATGAAGAAGAGAAGAAGGATATTGAAATGTCTGCTTCCGCAGTATAAACGTTATTTTCCTAACGCTTTTTGAACAATCCCACTTTATATGTGGTGTCATTGACATTTTGTAGCGGTTCCAAT
>DOJM01000140.1:1647-1990 GCA_003529225.1 Paenibacillus sp. | reverse complement strand
ATCGCCGTTACAGTAAGAGCAATGCAGCAGGGAGGGTTCTTATCCTCCTAGATTAGCATATAGTATGGTGTTTTCAATAAATGTATACGACAGGAGAATCGGTTGAGATGAGCGATAAAGAAGTCATCCTTACGCCGGACGGGCTAAAGCGTCTGGAAGATGAGCTGGAGTTCCTCAAATCTGTGAAACGCCGCGAGGTTGCTGAACGGATTAAGGTAGCGATTGGCTACGGAGATATCAGTGAGAACTCGGAGTATGAAGACGCGAAGAATGAGCAGGCTTTTATCGAAGGACGCGTTATCACCTTGGAGAAGATGCTTCGCAATGCGCGCATCATTAATAG
>DOJM01000140.1:0-1554 GCA_003529225.1 Paenibacillus sp. | reverse complement strand
CGATTGTTGACGTTAATACACCTGCAGGCGTTATTCAATATAAAATTCTCGATATCAGAATGAAGTAGTGTACAGATTTTATAGTCTGTAAATAGATGTGCTGCCGAATGTATAAGTAGTATTGTTGTATGCAGGCAGATAAGGGAACATTGTTTGGGAAAGCTTCCTTAGGGAAGCTTTTTTTCAAAATATAAGGGATTTATATCTGCAAGGGGATGAATAGCATGACCGAGGAAATGAATAATGTGGAGAATGTAGAGACCGAACTTAGTGAGCTTTTGCAAATCCGCCGTGCCAAATTGGACGAGCTAAGAGGACTTGGCATCGATCCTTTCGGCAAAAAGTATGAGCGTACAGCTAACGCTGGCGACCTAGTATCGAAGTATGATGNNAAGACCTCAGTGGAAGAATTCAGCTTTATGTTCGTCAAGACAGCATTCCTGAAACGCAATACGCAGCGTTCAATGTTCTCGATCTAGGAGATATCATCGGCGTTCGCGGAACAGTATTCAAAACCAAAACAGGCGAGACCTCCATCAAAGTGCATAATCTCGAAGTCTTGTCCAAGTCCTTGTTGCCACTTCCTGAGAAATATCATGGTCTTAAAGATGTAGAGCTGCGTTACCGTCAGCGCTATGTTGATTTGATTATTAATCCAGAAGTTCAACAGACATTTATTGCTCGTTCAAGAATCATTCAATCAATGCGTCGTTATTTGGATTCACTTGGCTATCTTGAAGTTGAGACACCTACACTTCATGCAATTGCCGGTGGAGCTGCTGCGCGTCCGTTCATCACTTACCACAACACACTTGAAATGCAGCTTTATATGCGTATTGCTATTGAGCTTCATTTAAAACGTCTTATTGTTGGTGGACTGGAAAAAGTATACGAAATCGGTCGTGTATACCGTAACGAAGGAATTTCGACTCGTCACAATCCTGAGTTTACTATGATTGAGCTATATGAAGCTTATGCTGATTACAAGGACATCATGAACCTTACGGAGAATATGATCGCTCATATTGCCCAAGAGGTATTAGGAACTCAACAGGTCGACTATCAAGGTAAGCCGGTAGATCTGTCACCAGGATGGCGTCGTGTAACTATGGTTGATGCCGTTAAAGAAGTAACCGGTGTTGATTTCAGTGTTCATATGACAGATGAGGAAGCACAGGCTCTGGCAAAAGAGCATCGTGTACCTGTAGAGAAGCATATGTCTTTCGGTCATATCCTTAATGCTTTCTTCGAGCAATTTGTAGAGGAAACACTGATTCAGCCTACCTTTGTAATGGGACATCCGGTTGAAATCTCACCACTCGCTAAGAAAAACGATGAGGATCCACGCTTCACTGATCGTTTTGAATTGTTTATTGTGGGTCGTGAGCATGCGAATGCATTTAGTGAATTGAATGATCCGATCGACCAGCGTCAACGCTTTGAAGCGCAAATCCAGGAGAAAGAGCAAGGTAATGACGAAGCTCATGAAATGGACGATGACTTCATCCGTGCTTTGGAATATGGTATGCCTCCTACGGGTGGACTGGGAATCGG
>DOJM01000388.1:7903-14280 GCA_003529225.1 Paenibacillus sp. | reverse complement strand
GATAGAACGAGTTGAGGTTTCTCGAGAAGAAGCAGCAAAACTGTTTCAAGAAATGAACGATCGCTTGAAATTAGAACTTTTAGAAGCAATTCCTAGTGGGGAAAGTGTAACACTATATAAACAAGGTGAATTTGTAGATTTATGTAGAGGGCCACATTTACCATTTACAGGTTATTTGAAAGCATTTCAATTAACTCACGTTTCCGGTGCATATTGGCGAGGTGATAGTAATAACCAAGTGCTTCAGCGCATATATGGTGTTGCATTCTCTTCTCAAAAAGAATTAGAAGAGTATTTACATTTCGTTGAAGAAGCCGTAAAAAGAAATCATCGTAAGTTAGGCAGTGAGCTTGAGTTATTTATGTTTTCTGAAGAGGCTCCGGGAATGCCGTTTTATTTACCGAAAGGACAAATGATTCGTAACGAATTGGAAGCATTTTTAAGAGAAATTCAAAAAGAGTACAATTATCAAGAAGTACGCACTCCGTTCATGATGAACCAAGAAGTATGGGAGAGATCAGGGCACTGGGGACATTATAAAGATAATATGTATTTCTCTGAAGTAGATAATAAAAGTTTTGCATTAAAACCGATGAACTGCCCAGGGCACATGCTTATGTTTAAAAATAAATTGCATTCTTATCGTGAATTACCGATTCGTATGTGTGAATTTGGTCAAGTACATCGCCATGAGTTCTCTGGGGCACTTAACGGAATGATGCGTGTTCGTACGTTCTGTCAGGATGATGCCCATCTCTTCGTATTACCAGAGCAAATTGAGGATGAAATAAGCCGGGTAATATCACTGATTGACCATATTTATCAAGTGTTTGGCTTTGAGTATAAGATTGAATTATCTACTCGCCCGGCAGATTATATGGGATCAGAAGAACTATGGGATCTAGCTGAACAATCTTTACAAAGTGTATTAGACAATCTCGGGATCGAGTATCGTGTGAATGAAGGTGACGGCCCGTTCTACGGACCAAAGATTGATTTCCATATCTTAGATGCGCTAAAACGAAGCTGGCAATGTGGAACCATCCAACTAGATTGGCAAATGCCAGAGAAATTCGATCTTACTTATATCGGGGAAGATAACCTTAAGCACCGCCCGGTCGTAATCCATCGCGCCGTTTATGGGTCGATTGATCGTTTTATGGGGATTATCACGGAGCATTACGCCGGAGCATTCCCGCTATGGCTAGCACCCGTTCAAGCGAAGTTATTACCCGTCTCTGAGAACTACGTTGCTTATGCATTTCAGGTGAAACAATCCTTAGAACAAGCTGGCATTCGTGTAGAGGTTGATATCCGAAATGAGAAGCTAGGTTACAAAATTCGTGAAGCCCAACTTGAAAAAGCACCCTATATGCTCATTCTCGGTGAGAATGAGAAAAACTCTGGCAGTGTATCTGTAAGAAAACGTGGTGAGGGTGATCTTGGTTCAAAGAGTATCCAAGAGATTGTTGAGCAGATTAGTGAAGAAATAGTTAGCAAGTAAAAACGCCTTCGGCGTCCTTATAAGGACGGTAAGCGTTTTAGCGAAAAATATAAGAATAATTTATAAGGTGAAGCCTATAAATTCTTATATTTTAAAAAATAAAGTTCTGCTCCTAATTAAATGTTAAAGGGCTGTCTATTCGTAGAAACCTACGAACAAGACAGCCCTTTCTTTGAAATATATAAATTAATAAGTTTCACGCTATACATTATCCTTATANNTTTCTCGCATAAACGCTTACCATCCATTAGGGATGCCAATGGCGTTTTTGCTTGTCACATATTATTATTCACATGAACACTATTTCACGTACAGACGACTGCTTTCATCCCAATACTCGCCTGGTTTGAGACTGAATAAGCCGATCTCATCCGCTGGCAGATCTACCATTGGTGCATTAACCAAGTTGATTTGCGGCTCTGGGCAGAAGAACTGCTCAGAAGCACCATTATTCCAAATCATCCACTGCTTGTATGAAGTCCCTACGTCATATACTAAAGTGACTCCAGCTTTGCTGTCGGTAAGCTCCATCCGGTTACGTCCATTCTGAGCTACAGCTGTGTAGTGGTTGTCCATCGAAGCGAAATAAGGATTCACACCTTCATCACGAAGCTGAGCTTCACCCGGCTCCAGGTCTTGGAATTTACCAGTCGGCAGCATACGGTCATTCAATTCCCAGCGATTACCAATGGTTGCTTTTACAAGGTAGTCTTGTGGTGTGCTACCTGGTGCAAATGGTGCATTAATCGCAGTATGGAATGCCAACAAGCAAGGCATCTCTTCATCACCATCATTGTGTACTTGTACCTGTTGAGTTAAGCCACCTTCACCAAGGGTATACCGTAGTTTCATTGTGTATTTAAACGGCAAGTGTTGATAAGAAGGATGGTTCTCATCCACTTTGATGAATACAGTTACGAAGCTTTCGGTCTTACCGCTACCGAACTCTTCTACTTCCCAAGCTGCCGTATGTAAAAAACCATGTAAATGGTTGCCCGTTGCGACTTCATTTACTGGGAGTTGATAAGTTTGACCATTCCAAGGAAATTTGCCATCTTCATAACGATTCGGAGGAAATAATACAGGAATACCATGGATACCAGGACTTGCTTTGAAGGCTTCCATTTCATCAGCTCCCGGTTCATGCAAGAAACGGTAACCGTTTTCGGTATCACGGAAACAGATCAAGTTGCCACCGATGCCTGGTAGGATAGCTGCTTCATAACGGCCAGCTTTCAACCAGATGGCTGCTTCCCCTTCATATTGTCCTTCATAGGCTGTGATAGACATAATAATGTGTTCTCCCTTCCAGTGTGTGTCTGATAATTGTCTCTACTTGATAGATTACCACATCTGTTCATGACGTGACATGCCCTTCTTTACAGCTGTTCCACTTCAACGCTCATGACATGATCAATTTTCTTCACATCATAATAGATCTCTGTTGCGTAATCTTTATCCGGTGCTGAGATCACCATATCGATCATTTGTCTTCCATCTTCCAAATCCTTAATTTTCATTCTGCGGATCGCCCGGGAAGGACTTCTTGTACTTCGTTGGGTACTAACCTGAGGTCTCTCAATTTTTTGGATCACTTCAGTAAGTACAAAATTAGCTTCCATGATGATTCTCACCGAAACTTCATGCTTGTTAAGCACTTCAGGGCCAATCGAACGAATTAAATGAGGAACTAAATTCACCGCAAACATTAAAAGAATTACAGCATAGGCTGCTTCAATATAGAATCCTGCTCCCACAGCTATACCAATTCCCGAAGCTGTCCAGATGAGTGCTGCCGAGGTCAAACCTGATATCGCATCACCGCCTCTACGCAGGATAACCCCAGCGCCCAAGAACCCTATCCCACTGACAATTTGAGCAGCGAGGCGCATCGGATCCATATTTGGATGCTCTGGACCTGCAATCTTATCAAAAGCATGAATAGACACTACAGTTACAAGACAAGAGGCAATACTAATGACCATACTGGTCCGAATCCCCAGCGGTTTCTGCTTGATCTGTCGGTCAATCCCGATGAACAGCCCGAACAGCATGGCCACTAGCAGCTTAATTAATGATTCAATATGAAAATCCATAGTTCATTCTCCTTTCTCCACAGATACTCCATTATAACGGAAAACGGAGATTATGATTAGCTTTATTTTACAGCAAAAAAACGGCACTCCTATCCTCCATGTATATGCGCAGACAGCTAAAAAAATCCGCATAACGAAGAGGATAGAATCCGTTTTGGTGAAAGATTATTTAACCATGGAGCAACGATTCTGCTCCGTCACAATAAATCTCAGTTCCTGTAATATGATCGGAATCCTCGGAGGCCAGAAAAAGTGCCAGCTTCGCAACTTGATCAGGACGCCCGGGACCTTCCTCTAGCGGTTGATCCCCTTCCGGAAATTCAACAGGGATCTTTACCNNTAATTGCTCCAGGACAAATCGCATTTACGCGAATTTGAAACTGAGCCAATTCTAATGCTGCCATTTTCATAAAAGCAACCTGACCTGCTTTTGTCGTACTGTACGCAGAAAAACCGATGTTAGAAAATACACGATTTCCGTTAATGGAGCTGTTAATCAGGATGCTGCCACCGCTTTCTTTTAGATGCGGTATCGCATATTTAACAGTCGCAAAGGTTCCACGAAGGTTGATGTGAATCGTCTGGTCCCAAGACTCAATATCCATCGTTTCAATAGGCGTCATGGCTCCATTAATCCCTGCGTTAGCAAAAACAACATCAAGACGACCCCATTTTGCGGCCGCCTTGTTAATGGCTGCTTCCACTTGCGGGGGTTCAGCAACATCGCATTCAATTACGAGGGCTTCTCCGCCTTCTTTCTCCACTTGTTTTCTAACCTTTTCTGCGTTCTCAACAGTTCTATCTAGCAACACAACTTTGGCCCCGTTACGAGCGAACTCAAGCACAGTTGCTCGTCCAATTCCGGAACCACCTCCTGTTACAATCGCTACCTTACCTTCCAGCTTCTTATCTGCCATGTTTAAGTATCCTCCTTCTTATCATGCAAGCCTTCCAGTTAAGTTCTTTCCTTAACCTTAACCTCGCATACAGAGGTTGAATCGATAGTTCTTACTTACCCAAAAGATTTATTTTTATTCACCTTGCCGAAGATGGATGATGAGATCAATTAAACCGTCTTCACGGATGCCCTCTACAATGAGATCAGTAAGCAGACGGGCTCCTAAAATTTGAAAATGTGTATTGTCTTGTACGCCAACTGGATGCAAGATATATTCTCCCGGATACGACCACATGAATAGATCCTTCGTTCCTTCCACTCCATAGGCTTCAAAAAGCTTACGACTCTTCTCCGCCAAATCGATTAGGGGGATCTGCTCAGTCTCAGCCAACTCTTTCATTGCCATTAAAATNNGAGTCAGAATTCACTTTAAGCCCTTACCCTGAGCCTAAGACACTCCTATAAAAGACTAACCAAGCATCATTCGATCATCCGCCAGTTTATGACCACTGATAGTCTCAAATTCTCCCAGCAGGCGTTCTACCGTAAGATCCTTTTTCCTTGTTTCATCAATATCAAGGATAATACGGCCCTTATCCATCATGATAAGACGATTGCCAAGACGTATAGCCTGCTCCATGTTATGGGTAACCATAAGCGTAGTCAGCTTCATCTCACGGACAATAGACTCTGTCAGTTTAGTAATCAGCTCCGCTCGTGAAGGATCAAGTGCCGCTGTATGTTCGTCTAATAACAAGATTTGCGGCTGGGTAAAGGTTGCCATTAGCAAACTCAGCGCTTGTCTCTCCCCACCAGATAATAACCCTACCTTAGCTCGCAGACGATTCTCCAATCCAATCCCGAGACGACTTAACTCCTCACGAAACATCGTCCGTCTCGCTGCATTTACACCAAACGATAATCCTCTACTCTTCCCTCTTTTAAAAGCCATCGCTAAATTCTCTTCAATCGTCATCCGTGGAGCCGTACCTGCCATCGGGTCCTGAAAAACCCGTCCGATCCAGCGACTGCGCTGATATTCTGCTAAATGGCTAATCGAATTCCCTTCAATACTTGCTGAACCAAGATCCGGCTTCATCACACCAGAAATAATGTTCATTAGCGTTGATTTACCAGCGCCGTTGCTTCCAATAATGGTAACAAAGTCACCGGGAAGAAGCTCCAAATCAATGCCAAGTAGCGCGATCTTCTCATCCGGTGTCCCAGGATTAAACAGCTTAGATACGTTATCCAGTTTAAGCATCGATGGTGCCTCCTCTCTTGCTGCTAAACGCTTGTTCAGCTAATTCAAGCGAACGTTTACGCGCCATATTCTTCTGCTTCAAGAAACGCTGAATCGATGGGAATACAAGTGCGAAAATAACGATAATCGCCGTAATCAGCTTAAGATCCGAAGGTCTCAACCATGGTACATACAAGGCTAGTGCTACCACGATTCGGTAAACAATAGATCCCAGAACAACAGCCAACGTCGCACGGAATACATTTCCAGCACCGAAAATGGCTTCACCAATGATTACCGAAGCTAAGCCGATAACAATCATCCCTATACCCATTGAGGAATCCGCAAAAGTAGAATACTGAGTGATCAATGCACCTGATAGTGCCACCATTCCGTTGGATAAACTGACGCCGAGAATTGTCGTATTATCTGTGTTTACACCCAGACTACGGATCATTCTTGCATTATCTCCGGTAGCCCTTAAAGCAAGCCCAAGATCAGTACGCAAGAATAAATCCATTAGAATTTTCACAAATAAAACAATAAAAGGAAGAACAAGAAGTGGATTGATGGACGAGAACAACGTGGTATCACCCATTAGTGACCAGTTAGGCTTACCGCCAAAAATTCTCAGAT
>DOJM01000388.1:6465-7873 GCA_003529225.1 Paenibacillus sp. | reverse complement strand
CCCGTACACATTCCTGCCAGCATCCCTCCTGCAATAGCAGCAAGCGTGGCTAACCAGGGTGCATAACCATTGGTAATCATAACGGCAGCAATAGCACCGCCAGTAGTAAAGCTTCCATCTACAGTCAAATCAGGAAAATCCAATATGCGAAAAGTATTATACACCCCTAAAGCCATAAATGCATAGAGCAACCCCATTTCCACAGCCCCGAGCATTGAATCATACATAGAAGTCTTCTCCTTTCAAGCATCAAGGGGCGCCCTCATGGAATCGCCCCTATATAATGTCTTATTGAATAATATTGTTAGCTTGATCGGCAACTTCTTTTTTCATCNNCTTTAAGGTTAAGGATAAGATCGAGCTTTTCTTGCATCGTTACTTTCATATCTGCTGGCTTTTTACCATTCTTCAGAATATCCACTGCCATTTGTCCAACTTGGTATCCATGATCGAAATATTTGAAGCCCACGGTTGCAAATGCGCCTTTTTCAACGGTATCCCGGTCACTGGAGAAGAACGGGATTTTCTTATCATTAGCCGTTTGAATGATCGTATCAACAGCACTCACTACTGTGTTATCCAAAGTAATGTTGAATGCATCTACGCGACCTGCAAGTGATTCAGCAGCTTGCTTTACTTCAGAAGTATTCGTGATGGCAGCCTTCACAAGCTCAATGCCATGTTTATCCAGCTCTTTCTTAGCAATATCCGCCATAATTACAGCATTCGGCTCACCTTCATTGATAACAATGCCCAGCTTCTTTACATTAGGAAATTGAGTAGCAATGAATTGCATTAATCTATTAATAGCTTCAGGATTCGTGTCTGATACACCAGAAACATTTCCACCTGGGTGCTCTAGATCAGTTACAATCTTTGCATCGAGTGGATCAGTCACTGCTGCGAATAGTATCGGAGTGTCCTTACTTGATTTGCTAAGCGCTTGAACAACCGATTGAGCAGAAGGTGTCGCAATAGCCAATACCAAATCATTAGTGTCAGCAGCAATCTTCTGAGCAATGGTCAAGTTATTCGCTGGGTCAGCTTGAGCATTCTCAAGGTCAACCTTCAGGTTCTCTCCTTCAACAAGCCCAGCATCCTTCAAAGCAGCAAGAATACCTTCGCGTGTAGCATCAAGTGACGGATGTTCTACGTATTGCGAAATTGCGATTTTGTACGTTTTGGGATCAGCGGTTCCAGCATTCGTTGGCACATTACCAGTGTTTGTTGCATTGCCTGAGTTTACAGCGGCGTTATTGTTGCCACAGCCAGCAGCTACTAGCATGAAGCATAAGCTTAACCCCGCAAAAATGTTTCTCTTTTTCATTAAAGTACCCCATTTCATTAGAATATTAACGCGTGCATCAAAGTGAGCGACTCAGCATTATCACTTTTATCGATAAAAGCA
>DOJM01000388.1:5817-6424 GCA_003529225.1 Paenibacillus sp. | reverse complement strand
AGATCACAAATTTTATAGCGCATAACTCACCAATATAGGAAGGACTTGGTTATGTCTTACAGTGATTGCCTTGGTCCTCATTACATAAAAAAAAGCCCCCTGCACAAACTAAACTACAGTTTGAACATGGAGCGTGTCATATGCCTAATAAACACAAAAAATTACTATCCACTGCTACTGTATTGCTAGCTGCCGTTTTATCAAGTACCGCATGCGGTTACTCTTCAAAATCACAAAAACCCAAGGTAAACGCCGTAACTCCCGATGGCATGCAAGCCTCAAGTTATTATGAAAAGTCCGCCATCACAGATGCTCAAGGCAAGTACTGGATTCCACTCAAACCTGCGATTACTTCACTCGGCTATCGAATGAAAGATGATGCTACTCATGGTGGATACACCAAAATTGGTTACAGTGATGTTATGTATATGCTTCGCCCAGGCTCTCCTCAGGTCTTTTCCCTAGGGGAAAAAATCACATTACCGCAGGCACCTAGAAGACAAGAAGGCCAGATTTATATCACACCTTTAGCTTTATCTAAATTTCTCCAAACGGAAGTGGGTTGGAATCCACAGTCTGGTGAAATTAACATTGCTACACCAACCGA
>DOJM01000388.1:5008-5803 GCA_003529225.1 Paenibacillus sp. | reverse complement strand
CAAAACCATTTCACATCCAAAGTATATCTGAAGCAGACAAGAAGGAATTAGTTACTTATGCCAAAAAATTCTTAGGTGTGCCTTATGAATTCGGTACCGGGCCTTATGAAGAGACTAAGAAATTTGACTGTTCTTCTTTTACAAGGCATGTATTCAAACAATTCGGAGTAAACCTACCACGCCTAGCCAAGGATCAAGATAATATAGGTTCTCGCGTACAACGCAGTTCACTAGATGTAGGCGATCTTATATTCTTCACTGTCCCAGGCCGGTTTGAAAGTGATGCTATACCTGGGCATGTCGGTATTTACATTGGGGATGGGAAGTTCATTCACACCTGGGGTGATCCAGGGGTTCAGATCAGTGATCTCGACACAGGGTATTGGAGCAACGTAATCCTGCATATGCAGCGTATTCTGTAACCCACATTCACTGACGAAAGACACCTATAAAGACAGCCTGAATCCTCCACTATGGAAGGGTTCAGGCTTCTTTGTTGAAGTATAGCGGCGGTATTCTTAATCCCAGTTCTTGCCCTTGCCACTTAAACGTACAAACAGCTTTACAAACTCTACAATCACTATAATCGCCAGTGCTGCAGCAATAACAATTCCCCACTGTAACCCGCTTAAATGTGAGACACCAAACCAGTCATTCAGTCCTGGGATGATGATCACCAGCACCAGCATAAGTGTGGAGATCAGTGATGCCCACAGCATATACCGGTTGCTGAACCAGCCAATCTGGAACAACGATTTCGTATTGGATCTGACGTTAAACGCATGAGAGATTTGC
>DOJM01000388.1:337-4984 GCA_003529225.1 Paenibacillus sp. | reverse complement strand
TAATCCTAATGTGGCGAAAGCCATCGTAACCGCAATTCCCTCATTGTAATGCGTATGTGCCCACTGGTATACCAGCAGGGTAAGCGCCGCCTCTAATATCCCCTGGTAGATGATCCCGATTCCCACGCCACCAGCAAAGATACTGCTACTGGCTTTGCGGGGTTTCTTCGACATCAAATCATTCCCTGCCTTCTCAAGCCCAAGAGCTAGTGCCGGTAGGGTATCGGTAACAAGATTAATCCACAGAATATGAATTGGCTCGAGTATACGCCAGCCGATCATGGTTGCAATGAATAGCGTAAGCACTTCCCNNCCAAGATTGGCTGAGAGTAGGAACTGGATTGCCTTACGGATATTGCTGTAAACCTTCCGTCCTTCTTCAACAGCAACAACTATGGTCGTAAAGTTATCATCAGCTAGCACCATGTCTGAGACGCCCTTAGCTACATCCGTTCCTGTGATCCCCATCCCGACGCCGATATCTGATGATTTAAGCGCAGGAGCATCATTCACACCGTCACCAGTCATGGCAACAATCTTCCCTTTTTTCCTCCATGCCTTAACGATCCGAACTTTATGTTCAGGAGATACACGTGCATAAACCGAATAATCAGTGACTTTCTCAGCAAATTCCTCTTCACTGAATTTATCCAGCTCACTGCCGGTCATTACGCCTGTCTCATCTTCGATAATACCTAATCTTTTAGCAATGGCCGCTGCAGTATCTCGATGATCTCCTGTAATCATTTCAGGTCTAATCCCCGCTTTACGACAGATTGCTACCGCATCACGTACTTCCTCTCGTGGAGGATCAATCATACCGACTAAACCGATAAATACAAGTTCTTTCTCCGTAGCTTCCGGGGAGAGGTTAGTTGGTAGATGCTGTTCATCTCTGAAAGCAAATGCCAGCACCCGCAGTGCATCATTCGCAAGCATTGTATTACTTTCCATGATATGTCGTGAATGTTCATCATTAAAAGGAACGATCTCTCCGTCCACGTAGATATGACTGCATTTGGACAAAAGTACATCTGGTGCACCTTTCGNNGAATCAAATGGCAGTTCATTTTTACGTAGGAATTTCTTTTCTAAATCCCTTTTGTCAGTACCTATACTAAGCGCGTAGTCCACTAACGCTGTTTCCGTAGGATCCCCGATAATCGCTTTACCACTCTTAGTTTGTGGGTCCTTAGCTCCTTCATTCCCTCCAGGTTCTTCAGAGGAATTTCCTTCGTCAATGCTGGAATCATTACAAAGCGTCATAGCCTGAAGCAATAGCTCACCACCCGGTGTCCCTTCAAGTCCTTCAGCAGCTTCTTTCGTAGTTCCATTGACATGCACTTTTTCGACAGTCATCTTGTTTAGAGTCAAAGTACCTGTCTTGTCAGAGCAAATAATTTCGGTGCTTCCAAGCGTCTCTACAGCGGGGAGTTTACGAATGATCGCTTTACGTTTAGCCATCCGCTGCACTCCGAGTGCCAAGATAATCGTAACAATTGCTGGTAGCCCTTCAGGAATCGCTGCTACTGCAAGTGAGATTGAGGTGAGAAGCATATCCAGCAGCTCTCTACCCTCAAATATTCCGACGGCAAAAATGACTACACAGACTCCAAGAATAATAAAGGTGAAATATTTACCTAGTTCATCCAGCTTCTTTTGCAGCGGTGTTACATCATTCTCTTCCTCGGAGATAAATCCAGCAATTCTGCCGACTTCAGTCTGCATTCCTGTAGCTGTGACTACACCAACCGCTCTGCCGTAAGTCACATTGCTNNTTGCTGCTCATATAAGCCATATTGGTGCGATCCCCGATAACAATATCGCTTCCCTCAAGCACACCTACCTTCTTTTCTGAAGGCAATGACTCTCCGGTTAATGCAGCCTCCTCTGTTTTCAATGAAGCAGCTTCTAACAGCCTAATATCCGCTGGAACTACATTTCCAGCTTCCAGCAATACGATATCCCCAGGTACGAGGTCTTCACTTTTAATCTCAGAGACCTGACCTCCACGTCGCACCCTGGCATGCGGAGAGGACATACTTTTCAGGGCATCTAGCACCTGCTCTGCCTTATTTTCCTGAATAACGCCAAGTACCGCATTCAGGATAACTACCAACAAAATAATGACTGTATCTGTCCATTCTCCCAAAACCCCAGACAATACTGCCGCAACTAGCAAAATAAAGATCATTACATTTTTAAATTGTTCTATAAATTTTCCTAGCAGAGATTTGGTTTTTGCTTCTTGAAGTACGTTCTTCCCATACTGCTCCAGAAGTTTAGCGGCTTCACCGGAAGACAAACCACCTTTCCTTGTTTCCAGCCTTTTGAGCACTTCTTCCTCACTTAGTGTATGAAAAGGTACCTGCCCCTGCGATTTTGGATCATTTGAGTTCAAGACAATAGCCTCCTTCCGGGATTGAGATTCTGGTAAAACCTCTCATATGAGTCTTACCCAAAAAAGGCATGGTGATTCTAGAACGTTATGTACAATTTTAGAAATTAAGCTGTTCTGTCTGCTTGACTCGATCAAAGCTCTTGAATCTAGTCCCTTGATAAAGAAGTTCGCCTCGATCCCCTTCTACAATCAGACCGAAATCCTGATCTCTAACCTGCAATTCCAAGCGTCCACCATCCTCAAACTCAAATGTCACATAATAACTAGTATGTGCGCTCGATTCACCCGATCCACCCCATACCTCAGTTCGTTTCGTCACAGCTTTAGATCTAGCTTTTATCAAGGGACTTGCATTATTGGACATCCAGCTTCTAACTGATTTATAAATTATAAAAACGAAAACACCAAGAATAAACAAAGCAAATACTTTAAAAAATAGGGGCGTCTCATGAATGAAACTTCCGAAAAAGCTTTGTTCATCAAAACCGTTAAAATCCTGCCATTCACTCAAATTTATTCCTCCTGACTGATACAAGATAATAAAAGTCTTCTTTTCTTCGGAATACGTCATTTTTCCCGTTCGGTTTCACGTTTTCATCGTTTTCAAATGAATTTTTTTCACAAAACAATTTGGAATCAAATGAAAAGGTATGGTATGCTTTTTATACTACATACAGTTGGGAGGTGTTATTTCGGTGCAATATATAGCGCGTTTGTCACTACTTTGGTTTCTTCGTATAGTCCTAATTCTGGGAATGATGTTTTCTGTTCCACCGGTTTGGTCTGGAGGATTATTCACTACGGAGCAAGAATCAACGACAACCGAAATTGAACGCTACGAGCGAAAGTTTATACCTCCCGTAAGGACAGCACCCCAAATAACTAATCAAATTGGAGCCATCAAAATAACTGAACAGTGGGGAACTAAATCTATTGCAGTAGCCGCGATACTTCCTGTGCTTTCTTTTGTATTACGTCCTGTGATCTATAAATTCTTGCTTGCNNGTTAAAATTCACTTCTAGCTTTCTAATATCAACACGCAATGCGAAGTTCATCTCTGCCTTAAATGAATGTTAGCTGAAAGGCATTTAGAACTTCCATTGATAAAAATTCGAATAAAGCGAAATAATTATAAGACACCTAAATGTAGGCTAGGCTTTCATGTCGTCTCTTCTACCATAGGAATCAAAATGGATCTATAAAATGTTGGATAAAGTATTTAAATTAAAGAAACGACACACTGCAAAATTATCCCAAAAGCTGTCGCTGCCTACGAAAATGAATAAAGTTGTTTCCCCTGCTAAAGGAGGAAAAACATTGCAGACTAAGACAACACAACATAAACAACTACGTAAAAATTCAGTATTCCGAGTTCTAACCGTTATTGTAGGAGCACTACTTGCCGCAGTAGGATTAGAGTTATTTCTCATACCACATGGCCTTGTGGTTGGTGGAATCACAGGTTTATCGGCATTATTCGCTCACACCACTGAAATGCGGCTGGGATTGTTTCTTTTTCTATTCAATCTACCTTTTATATTCATGTCTCGAAAGCAAGTGAATCTTCGCTTTGCTCTGTATACCGTTCTAGGATTAGCTTGCTTGACCATCGCTTCTCTTGCTCTCCACCGTTTTCCTGCAGTGATTAGTGATCCTTTACCTGCTGCTATGGCAGGTGGCATCTGTTTAGGACTCGGAATCGGTATATCTGTCCGATTCGGTGGTGTGAACAAACATGCAAGTGATCAAGGATATTCACTTCTGAGTGGTGGTCCGCCTAAGTCAACCGAAGTCGTCATCATGATTNNCTTCGAAGGTGTGAGATTCTCACTCCGAGGATTATCCGATTCACGCGCTGCATGGATTACGAGCAATTGTTGTATGGATATCCAGGAAGCACTCGAAAACTCATTAAATCGAGAAGTTGGGCTTGCTGAGGGCTCCGGGCAAAATGGAGAGCTGAGCACATTATTTTGTCTCATCAACAAAATGGAAGAACATCAATTGCGGACCATCGTCCTTAATTGTGACCCTGACAGCCAAATTGTGCTCAAATCAGCTGCCAGTGATCAAAGATTGAGTAACCTGCCATCATAACTTATTAGGCCAGTACGATTAGTATGGTGAGTAGGATGAGTAAGCTGAATAGGATTGAAGGTAACCTTTATTATTCCACGTAAGATAAATAGCGTTTCTCCCGTGTATTGGGGGAGCGCTACTTTGCGTTAATTAGTCTGTGTTCACT
>DOJM01000388.1:0-226 GCA_003529225.1 Paenibacillus sp. | reverse complement strand
CCTATACTCGCTAGTGACTTTTTTAACGGAACATTCCCCACAAACGAATCAAGTGGAAGGTGTTGTTTGGATCAATTTTCTGAGCGATTATAAATTTCACAATTTGGTCTTCCTGCGTCGAGGTCAATTTCTCGTTCAGTACACCTGACGCATTCCGTACCAACCTACGAACAACTGCCGTGTCCTGTAGCTCTTGTTTCGAGACGCCGTTAATCATATTTTTAAT
>DOJM01000379.1:12721-18449 GCA_003529225.1 Paenibacillus sp. | reverse complement strand
TACAAATTTGTGTTTTACTTCATTTAATAGAATAGCCAGTGCCAATGCGCAAAGAGTAACGGCAACTGCTTGTACTACATTGTAAAAAAGTGTATTGAAGGTAACGCTTCTCGCTGCGTCAGATTTAAAGAAAAACTCAAAGTTTTTGAATAGCGGGTCCATCCATGGACTTCCGAGAATACCATCGCGTGCATTGTAATCTTTGAAGGCAATGATAACGCCGACCATCGGGATGTAAAATAAGACCGCAACAAAAATTAATCCGGGTGCCATCATTAAATAGAAAGGTGTCTGACGGCGCATGCTGCGCAATGTTCTGCGAGGCTTACCCGTGCGATTCGGAATTGCATTTGTAATCGTCTTCATTGTTTCACCCCCTTTCTCTGCATTGGTTGTACGTCTGCTATTACTGTAGCTAAGAGGGGGGGGAGCTTCAACAAACAAATATGTTGTTCTTTTTGTTTTTCAACACTGGGTATCTCTAAAAAATAACGATTTCTACAAAGTGTTATAAATCGTTGAGGTATAATTAATTTATCACTATAATAATAATCAATATATTCTTAGGAAGCTGTCACTTGGAGGTCTTAATGAAGCTCTCAAATAAAACACAAAAAGGTAGAACGAGCTTTTTACGCAAATCTTTTTTCTCTTTTTTGATTATCTCGGTTATCATCACTGTTTTACTTACGACTTTTTTGACATTTAATTATTTACGTACTACGATTTCATTAATTAACGGCTATAACGAAAAACTGATTGCTCAATCCAATTACAGTATCACCTATCTCGACGAGACCGCCAAAAAATTTGGAAATGCTCTATACACGGACAAAGATATCATCGCCTATTTAAACATGGATGAGAATGATGTGCGTGTTGCAATTGCAGCAAGCAGGGTAATTGACAAACACTTTCTGACACTGAACGACATCGATAGCGGATATCTTTACAATACGGGGTTGGATTTGTATTACTCCTCACGCAGCGGTGAACTAAAGTCATCGTCTGCATTTTCAGATCAGGCCATTGCAAAGTTGTTAACAGACAAAAAATTTGTAAAAGAGTATCGTGGTCGACCCATTGTGGCATCTGTTGATGAAGCAACACAACCGGCAAATGTGTGTTCATATATATTATTTGAACCAGGGAATACGGAATCTGGCCTAAAAAATGCTATCGTTGTCAACATTCGAACGAAAGCGCTTACGAACTCTATCCAGGCGATTAACAGTAGTGATGCAGTTCCTGAAACATCTTTTTTTGTGGTTGACACAGGCGGTTCTATTTTAAGCATGGCCCTCTCACCGGATTTTGCTCATGACATGAGTGAAGTGCGGACATTAGGTCGGAAAGTGCAGGAACTGGACGGCAACATGAATCAGGTGCAAAAAATTGACGGAATCAGTTATCTTGTTTCGAGCAGTAAAAGTAATGCAAACAACTGGTACATCATGGGTGTTACACCCTTCAAAAAAATTTTCAAGGATGTAATCACCGCATCAATCGTGTCGGCGGGGATCGTAGCAGCTGTATTTATTTTTTGCGCGGTCATTTGCCTGTTCTTGGCACGCAGATTGAACAATCCTATTCAAGCCATTACGAAAATCATAAATGGGGAAGCTCCTGAAAAAAGCAATCTCGTGTCTGACACGGAAGAATTTCAAGTTATTCTATCGGTATTTGAATCGATGAAAGAGCAAAATTTGCAGCTTGATAAACTCATGCGCGAAACCGGCTATGCTGCCAAACAAGATTTACTAAATTCCCTGTTAAGTGAAAGTTCAACGTATTCGATGAATACCATTCAGGAGAAGCTTCATGATCTGGACTTGGATTATATCGCCTCCAATCAGCTGTGTATGTGTCTATTCAAAATAGATAATTACAGTGTATTTAGGTCGGAAAATAGTCAAGAAGAGCGTTGGGCATTGCGTTATGCCATTGTGAATATTGCAGCAGAAATAGCGGAGGAAATTCCGTGTGAAATATTCAGTTGTGATTCTGATAAATTTGTAGTGTTAGTTGATTGTGCAGAAGTAACGCAATTTAAGTTAATGCAGGAAAAAATAGAGCGATATTTGCGCGAAGTACAAAGTAAAACGCAACAATTTATTCGTATATCTTTATCTATGACGTACAGCACCTTGTTTAAGGGAATGGAACATTTGCCTAGCATGTATAACAGTATGAAGGGTTCGATTCAACTCAAGATCCGTTATGGACATGGATGCATTATTTCTCCTTATATGATGGATGAAATCAATATGGATGATTTCCATGTACCTGTGAAGAAGGAAGAACAGCTGATCGAAAAAGTACTTGAAGGAGATATTGAAGGTGTTTTTGTCATATATCAATCTATTAAAAAGCAGTTATATAATTGTTCTTACAATGAAATCATATCATGCATTATACATTTGATTTATTGTCTTTATTCCGGTGTACTTAGCAAGATGCCTGCCATAAAGGATAATCAAGATCTATTTCTGCAGGAGTTGTTGCACAATCTGCAAGATGCAGAAGTGAGCACGGATATCGATAATGTAATGAATACCTTTTTGACAAAGCTCTGCAGTAAGGTAATGATGTTAAAAAACTCGTCAAACAATAACGATTATTTAATTCAGCGCATTATCGGAATTGTAGAACAGGAATATTCCGATACCGGCTTATGTTTAAGTTCAATTGCTGAAAAGTTGCGTATGTCTCCAAATTATGTAGGTCGATTGTTTAAAACGTCATACGGGCAGTCGATTGCACAATACATCTTTGATTTGCGAATGAAAAAGCTTGATGATTATATGCGAAGCACCAATCTGACCTTGTCGGTGATTATAGAGAAGATTGGCCTTGAAAGGAACAATTATTTTTATACTCGATTCAAGAAGCATTTTGGCATGTCTCTCAGTGAATACAGGCTGCATCTGGGACACGATGTTGATGATGATGATTGAATTCAGGCTTGTACATTATAATTAAATTTTTGATTAACGGCCCTTATCTCTTTCGTTGGAGAAGCGGGCTTTTTTTGTTTAGACTGATCTTAGAGAAAATATTAAAAATATGAGGTACAGGGAATATTATTCGTTTTGAAAAAGCAGAAAAACATCAAATAGTACATTTTTTGAGATTGCTGGCTAGAGAACAAGCCGACTACAATGCAAGTAACTCAGCTGTATATTTTGTTGAATAGCTGAGTTGATTTATATCAAAAGAATGCAGTATTTTAACAACCTAGGGGGGATTCATGAACAAGATTATTGTTGCAAAGAAGCATAGCTTGATACTTGAAAGATAGGAAAATAAGTTGTAGTAGAAGTTATTTTAACTTTTAAAAATGGAGGAGTCGCTAAGAAACATTTAAAAATGTCTGCGAGAAATAAATGTAAGCGCTTCACTAACTGTTGGTATTTTCCTAACTGGTTTTACAGGTCTGGCCTTTGCGGATAATGAACAAATTGAAGGGGAAAATGCACTATCGTTGGGTTCAACAGGTGTTTTTAGTTAAGTCGAAACATACGAGTTCAATATAAAGAATTTTTGAATGAAATGAAACATCGGGAGGATAGAGTATGCGTAAACGAATCTCCGTAATATTTGCAGTAATACTATGTATAGCAATATTGCCTGTAAATTGTTTAGCAGCTTCTACTAATCTAAAAGCAACTTATAATAAGGGCGTTGTTGCTATAGAGGGTAAAGGATATGAAGCAAGTAAGGATTATATGGTAAGAGTAGTTGATAAAGTAAATGACACCCTTAAAGCGATGGGACAGGTTCAAGCAAATGCGAATGGTACCATTTCAGGTTCGATTACGACAGGTGCTTTGGAAAAGGTAGAAGAGCATATTGTATATGTGAATGGAATGGATGGTACATTGGTTTCATCAGCAACGTTGACTGGAAAGGTTGATCCAAAACCAGATCCAACACCAACACCAACACCACCACCAACGCCAACCCCAACGCCAACACCAACGCCAAAGCCAAAGCCGGTCCTAAATCCGAGCCAAGAGCCTACCATTAAAGATGGTTGCATTTCTTATGATCATGTAAACCCTGATAAGGACGGAAATGTAAGTGTTGAAATTAAAGATGACCATGTAGATTCGGCGATTAATAGTGCTGCAACAGATGAACTTGGAGTAAAGCAACTCACCATAAAAATAGGAACTACAGGTAATGCGAAGCAAAATACGGTAACGATCCCTGTAGGAAAAATAGCAGCAAAGACTGGAAAGCTGGATGTCACAGTAAGCACTGGCTTTGGGGACATTGTATTAACAAATGATACGATTCATTCTCTAGCCAAAGATGTGAATAGTAAGGTCGATGTCATCATTAGCTCACTGAATAAGAGTAGCCTTACACCCATTGCAAGCGAAACGATAGGTAATAGAGCAGGTATTCAAGTATCTGTGTTACAAGAAGGCAAGCCTGTAAATGCGGATATTCAGATCGCCATTGCTTACAAGCCTGTAGGAAATGAAGCTGCAGATTATGAACATATCGTCGTATATCAAGTAGCTAAGAATGGCAGCTTGACCATCGTTTCAAATGGCAGATATAACAAAGAAACAGGCAAAGTTACTGTAAATGGCATGGCGAATGGAACCTATGCGATAGGTTTTGTAAAGAAAACGTTTGAAGACACCGCCAAGCATAAATGGGCAGAAAAACAGATATCTGTACTAGCTTCCAAAAACATCATAAGAGGAACAAGTGAAACAACCTATTCTCCTCAAAAGAATATTACGAGAGCAGACTTCTTGAAGCTGCTAGTAAATACATTAGAACTTAAAGCAGATATCAATGGAAACTTTGATGATATCGCAGCAAATGCTCATTACTATAATGAAGTTGCTATAGCCAAAGCACTAGGCATTATATCTGGTCTAGGAAACAATAAATTTGAACCAAGTTCGCAAATTAGTAGACAAGACATGATGGTAATGGTAGAGAAAGCACTTCAAATTGCGGGTAAACCAGGTGTAGAAGGAAACAATGAGGATCTTCAGAGATTTAATGATGCGGACAAGATCGCAAGTTATGCACGAAATAGCGTAGCATCCTTAATTAAAGAAGGAATTATTACTGGAGATGGCAGCAAGATTAATCCAACTGGCAAGACAACTAGAGCAGAGACAGCTGTAATATTGTATAAGTTGTATAACAGATAAGCCCTATTAACATCTCAAACATTATAAAATGTAAAATGAAGGGAATGATTATACAATTATGAATAAGAAAAAAATCTTTAGTTCCATGATTGCATTATGTATGATTTGTACTTCATTATTTGTCCCTACGAATAGTGTTCAAGCAGCAGCAGATAAAGAAGTAAATTCTCTTAATAGAATACAAGCGCAATTCTTTGTGTCAGCAGATGGAAATGATGAAAATAAAGGTTCATATGATAAGCCATTTGCAACTTTACAAGCTGCAAGAGATGCGGTTCGAAAAATTAATCAGAACATGACAGGTGATATTTACGTATTTATTTCAGAAGGTAAATATTATCTTGATGAAACGATTACTTTCAATGAAAGCGACTCTGGTACGAATGGTCATAAGATCATCTATAGAAATTTAGATGATTTGGCTAGTGCTGAAATTATCGGTGGCAAGCCTGTTGATACAGATTGGCAATTAGTTGGCAAAACCGGTGCTGATGCTGACTTACCAGCTGCTGCAGCAGGTAAGGTTTACAAAACTAATGTTGGCA
>DOJM01000379.1:4564-12713 GCA_003529225.1 Paenibacillus sp. | reverse complement strand
AAATTTAGAGAAGTATAAAGACTTCCCATCCGCTATAACCCCATATATGAAAAGTGCAGGTGGCGGAATTGGTGACTTGTTCTATAAAGCTGGTGATCTTGATCAAGAGTCAATCAATGGTATCGTAAACGCCCAAGCGCGTGGAGACTTAGATGCCTCGGTGTATATGTGGGATGGCGGATACTGGGATTGGATGACGGATACGATACCGGTTTCCTCTATTGACACTGCAAGTCGTAAGCTTGTATACAAAACGGTTGAAGGTAAACCAGAAATGTATAGACCTAAATATAAAACAGGTACAGATGCAAGATATTTTGTACAAGGGAATTTAGGCTTCTTGGATGTTCCAGGTGAATACTATTTCAATAAAACGACGGGTGATTTGTACTATTATCCTGAAGGGGATATGAATAATAACGAAGTTATCATTCCTACTGTCAAAGAAGTGGTCCGCGTCGAAGGTTCGGATAAGGATCGTATGGTTTCAAATATTGAATTCAGTGGGTTGCAATTAAAGGATACCAATACGACAGATTGGTATGCATATGGTTGGAACTGGGGAGATGCAGGAGCGGGTTTAGGTTTCTATCCTCCGGAAGCTAAAGGAAGTACACAACCATCCTATGCCGAGCAAACCGAAAGAATAGAGTTCCAATATGGTGTGATTACACTTACGAATACTAAAAATATTACGATTTCGAAAACACATATTAAAAATTCAGGTATGTTTGGTATCAATCTTTATCTAGCTAATGAAAATGCTACCATAAAGGATAATCTTATTGAATATACAGGCCATGGAGGTATAAGTGTAGATGGCGGTTACCCTGGTGTGGCTGGAGATAAAAACGGAGATGGCTATAGCAGAGATAATACGATAACGAACACGATTGTTCATGATATTGGCGAGCTTATTGGTCAGGCCTCAGGGATCACGATTCAGCAGTCAAGCTATAATACGGTATCTCATGTAGAGGTCTATAATTCACCAAGAAGAGGGATTTTTCTAACTGCCGGACATAGCCGTAACCCTAATGTATCTGCCCCAAATGGTGATAAAGATTTCAATATTATGACGGATATGTACACTCACCATAATAAAATTGAATATGTATATTTGCATGATGCTCAACAAGATGGTGGAGATGATGGTGCTTTCTTTGCATGTTATTTGTATAAGGGTGCAAATTACAAACCTAACTACTTAAACCAAGCTATTATTGATAATACGGGTCCAAATCCTACTATGGTTGATTTTGGCCCTAATGACATTAACTTGGATATGGGAGCCTCAGGGTTAGAATTAAGCAATGTTAAAGCGACTAATCCAATGAACTTTAATATTGAAGTTAATACGATTCTTCAATATGGTGATGTCATAAAGTTTGATAATACGAATGTTAATTATGGGAAAATTGCAAATCATATTAAGGAATTTGACGACTCTAAGATGGAGTATGACAAAATTGGAGTAACTTCAGATTATCCTAAACAATACTTGACAGACAGAGATCTGATTACAGAACCAGGAGATATTTATTTTAAAGAGAACTTTGAAAATAGATTGGATGATGCTGTTTGGTCATATCTTAACGGTCAGCCCAAAATATCAACAGAGTTTATGTCTGAAAGACCTATTAACGGCAAACAAAGTCTGGAACTGTTAGATAAAACTCAAGTATACAAGAATTTCCCTGAAATGCTGAACAAAGTCGTTACGGTTAAGATGTTTGACAGACAAAATTATAATTTGGCAGCGTACGATTCAGGGCATCAAAATTCGGCAAGGGTTACATCCATTGCACGAGTTGATGATGGGGAGAACATGATCGGGATGGGTCTGGATTATGATACTAAAGGTAATTATATAATCCAAATGGGAGATCAAAAGGAACCTACTGACATTGTTAGGACTTTTGGTTGGCATGAGCTAAAGTTCGACTATACATCAGGTACCGATGTAAAGCTGTATATTGATAATCAATTAGTTAAAACCTTACCTGCTTCCGGATTTGATTATATCTCGCTTGGTTCTGATAATGGCAAAGGACAAGCTTTCTACGATGAGCTTTATGTGTTTGGCGGGATTCCAGCGACATTACCAATCCCTCCATCCAATATATCAGCACCTCCGGCATATGACGGATCAGAGGTTAATAAGCAACAGCTTATGCTGAATTTTGAAGATGGAATTGTACCTCAATTTACCAAAATAGGTGGTATGCCATCTGTAACAACAGTTGTATATGATACTTATCTTCAAAGTGAAGTTTTAAAGGATGAGATTAGAGATGGAAATGATTTCTATGCGTTGAATGCCCCTTGGAATAATTATCTGGTCAATATGAAATGGAAATTTGGAGAATGGGGTACAACCAATGTGCTTGGTGTTGCCTATGATAACTTTACGATTTATATCATGGCATCTAATAAAGGGTTAGACCCTGGTAAAGCTCCAGAATCCTATCAAGTCGTTTATAGAAGAAATAAAAATGGAACTAATGGTTTCGCAGCTGGGACACCATATTTTGAAATAGCAAAACATACTGTTGGTGGAGATGCATCATTAGGTAAAGTAGGCTTACCTGAAGGGTTTAAAGCGAATGCGTGGCATGATTTGCAGATTCAAACCTTTGATGGCAAAGTAGGGTTCGTATTGGATGGACAGAAATTGATGACTGCTGATGATGGTCAGTTTAAATCAGGTGGAGTTGGCTTTGGAGGAATTAACTCAACAGTTTACCTGGATGATATTCAGATCATATCCAATCCTAAATATGTAGATTATGCGGCTGATCTTGGACTAGGCAATGCGGTATTAAACGGCAACTTTAATCCTAATTATTATACTTATTATGCTGCTATAACTGACGCTGAGAAGCCTATTACAATCCAAAAACCTCATATCGTACTAGATGGTGCAGAGATTAAATTGCAGCTGAATGGTGAAGAGATTCCATTTATAGATGGCAGTGCATCTATTTCACCGAATCAATTAGTTAATGGTAAGAATGCTCTGATATTGTCAGAAGTTACTTTAGCGGGAAGTAAAGACTATACCATTTATATGAATAAGGATTATGAGATTGCTTCCATAGAAGGTATAGAGGAGAATGTATCAACAACTGTTGATCATGCTCCAAATTTATCAAGAGAGGTTACAGTTTCATTTAAAGATGGTAATACTCAGGTTGCCAAAGTGAATTGGGATACAGTGAATCCATCATTGTATAAAACACCAGGTACATTTACAGTAAAGGGTCAGCTTGCAGATCTAAAAGGACCATCAAGCACATTTAGTGTTAATGTAACAGTTGATGGTATTCAATCCATCGAAAAGCTAAGTAATGTTACTACTCTCGCTGGTGTAGCACCAGAATTGGCGGCTAAAGTTAAGGCACAGTATCTGAACGACACGAGAGAGCTGCCACTGACTTTTGCACAATTGGATACTTCCTTATATGCACAAGAAGGGACGATTATTGCAGTTGGCACAGCAGAAGGGTATGCAGGCGATATTTTGCAAGTAGTAGAAGTACAGGACAATAATGATCCTAAACCAATACTAACGGCAGGTACCGCTAATCGTTTAACCGAGACGACAGCTTCCGTTTCCTTTAACACAAGTAAAGACGGACAATATTATTATCAAGTCGTTGAAAGCGGAGCTAAAATGCCAGTAATTGATACTAGTAAGGCCGGTGCTCCATGTAAAAAAGGACTAGTGCTAATTAGTATAGAAGGCTTAAAAACCGTAACTGCCAAAGATATTTATATTGTGGTTAAAAACGGTGCTGTTGTGAGTGAAGTATTAAAGATGGAGATTCCTAAATATACACCTGGTGCAGAAAGCGGATATACACTTGCAATTGGTAATGAGACTGCAGGTGGAGCTGGCTATACTCGTGATATTACGATTGGTGGAGACAAAGGTAAGGATTTAACGGGTAAGTATCTGGTAGTTCAATTTACGGAAGGAACAGGCGTTAATGCTAAGGTATCCGTAGTGATGATCGCGCCACAAAAAAATGAAGTTACTATATCCTATCAGAAACAAGGTACTGAAATAGAGACTTGGTTAACAAGCGCAATGCCAAACTTGATAGGAGAGAACATTGGTGTTAAAGTATTTGCTTTTACAAAAAGCAACTAAGATCGCTAGCTTACTGAACCCCTAGTGTGAAAATATGAGAAATTGGCAAACAGCCCCTTTTCCTAATGGAAACGGGGCTGTTTACATTTTAACCTGTGGGGATTAACCTGTGGAGATTTCTACAAAAGAGACTTTTTAGAGGAATTATTAAAAATATGAGTTACAGCACAAAGTTAAAGTTGTAGAAAAAGCAAAAAACATCAAATAGTTCAGTTTTTGAGATTGCTGAGTTGAGATCAGCACGGCTACAATGCAAGTAACTCAGGATAAAGTTCATAAAGGAAGGGATAGAAACCATGAACAAAACAAAGACAGGATATATCATCCCCCATACACACTGGGATAGAGAATGGCGTTACCCTATATGGGAAAATAGATTATACCTTGTAAAGCTAATGGATGAATTAATTGAGACCTTAGAAAATAACCCGGATTACAAAACATTTCTTCTAGACGGTCAGGTTATTCCTATTTTGGATTACGTAGAGGTAAGGCCAGAAAACAGAGATAAGCTTGTCAAATTGATTAAGGATGGAAGAATAGATGTAGGTCCTTGGTATACTTTACCGGATCTATATCCAATAAGTGGAGAATCCATTGTACGTAACCTTCTAAAAGGAAGAAGAGAAGCAGAAAAACTAGGGAATTGTTTGGATATTGGCTATGAGTCCTTCGGATGGGGACAGCCATCACAGCTTCCACAGATCTATAAGGGCTTTGGAATAGATACAGTCATCGTGTCCAAGAATGTAGACAAGAAGCGAGCTCCAAACAGTGAGTTCAAGTGGACAGGCAAGGATGACACAAGCGTCTATGCAACAAGATTAGGTGAAGATGCAAGAGCCAACTTTTTTATGAATGCCTATATTCATATTATGAACGGTGTAGCTTACAAGTCGGATGACTACAATTTTGACATGGGGAATTATGGTCAAGTCTATCATCAGGCGGATAGCGAGAACTATATACAAGACTATTTCAAGATTGAGGATACAGAAAAAATACACTCAGAGGTTATAAAAGAAGCAGTTACTAAGTCATGGAACGGTATGAAGGACACTCTTATGCCAGATGACAGAGTGATGATGGATGGTACTGATTCTACAACTGCTCAGCCTCAATTAATGAATCTGATCGAGGCAATCAATGAACAATTTGATGACATCGAGTTTAAGAGCTCCTCATTGGGGGAATATGTTGAAATTCTCAAAGAAAAGCTCAGCTTGGACGAGTTGATTGAGATCCACGGTGAAATGAGAGACGGACCAACAACCTCGTTGTCTGGGAATGCTCTAATGACAAGACCACATATCAAAACACTGAATAAAAAGGTTCAAAACAGCTTGTTTAATCAGGCAGAGCCTTTATCAGTAGTTAATATGATGGCAGGTGGCAAGTATGATGAGTCATTCTTGCATTTAGCTTTAGATTACATGTTATTATCCCATGCGCATGACTCCATAAATGGAGTTACCCAGGATAAAACGGTAGACGATGTACTCTATCGATTAAACCAAGCTTTGGAAATATCAAATGCGATNNTTGTAGTGTTCAATCCATATGCAAAGCCAAGAAATGAAATGGTAAAGGCCTATATTGATACCCCGCAAGTTCAAAATATATGGGAGTTTGACATTGTGGACTGTGATGGAAATGTATGTCAGTTGCAGCATATATCCAGAACAGAGGTAACATCCCCAGTGGTACAACTTCAGACAAGGCCGTTCCCTTATTACTCTGATCGTCATGGTGTAGTATTTGAGACTGGAGAAATACCAGCCGGCGGTTATAAGGTTTATAAATTATGCAATAAAGTAAAGTTTAACCGAAAAACAGAATTTTGGGCGAAGACCAGAACAACGGATGGAAAAGAAATCGCTGCATCTTCTACATGTATGCAAAATAAGTATATCAAGGTTGAAGTGAATCCGAATGGAACGATNNTTCGATAATCTCAATTACTTTGAAAGTACGGGAGATGTAGGGGATTATTGGATGTACTATCCTCCATATCATAATCAGACGTATAACAGCAAAGGCTGTAATGCCAGCATTTTCTTAATGGAGAACGGCAATCTTGCAGCTACTATTGGGGTTAAGCTTACCATGGAGCTACCTAAATATGCCTATCGTCCGGACAACTATGTAAGAGGCAAGAGTGAGCGTTCTGAACAAACAGAGCATTTGACCATAACGACTTATTATACATTAAAGAAAGATGCTAAAAATGTAGAAGTTAAGGTTGAGATCGATAATAACTGTAAAGACCATCGTATGAGTGTTCTGTTTGATACAGGAATCGAAGCGAGATCTGTTGATGCGCAAGGGCATTTTACAGTAGATAACAGAGATGTTACACCGCTTAAGGATGACAGAGGTCACTATTATAATGAATTACTAACCCAACCATTGCAGAACTTTGTGAGCATAGCAGATGATCATAAGGGCTTTGGAATTGTTACCGATTGCTTAGGAGAATACAGTGTATCGCCGGATTGTGAACATAAAGATGGTGGAGATGCAACGCTGTCCATGACTCTGTTTAGAGCTGTGAAAAATATTATCTGTACTGAATGGAGAAGCGCAGGGGTATTCCCAAATCAAGAGGGTGGACAATTGCAACAAAAGCTGGTGTACAACTATGCGATTTGCCCTATGAATTCAAGTTGGGAAAATAGTGATCTAAGTGAAATGGCGGATTGCTTCAATATTCCATTAAAGCCTGTTCAGACATGTGNNAAACGTGTGCATGACGAATCTGAATGAGGAAGAAATGGCCGCTTCAAGTTTAAATATTATTGATAACTCTGTAGAACTTAATATCAAGCCTAATAAGATCGTAACTCTGAAGTTAGATCTAGCGTAAAGTTTAAAATCTGATAGATAGAAAGGAATTACAATGCTGCAACAATATAATATGAAAGATGAACTAATTGGGTTTATCAATCTTGAAACTGGCGGAGATGGACTATTTCAACTTGGAAAAGACGGAGTTAAAGAAATTTTAACTCCTCTTGACAAAAAAGTGGAATTTATTGTATTTGAAGATAAAACCTTATGTTATATAAAATCTGCAATGGGCTATCCAGCCATATATCCGGTATATAAACCGAAGTATGAAGGAAATGCAAAAGCTATACTGATGGACTTAGATGGTACAAGTGTGCATAGTGAAAGTTTTTGGATGTGGATTATAGAGCAGACTGTATCGAGACTTACCAAAAATGCTAAATTTACATTAGAAGCTAGTGATGAACCGCATGTTTCGGGGCATTCGGTATCCGAGCATTTACAATACTGTATAGACAAATATTGCCCTAATCAGACAGTAGAAGAGGCAAGAAAGCACTACTTTGCAATAACAGAATATGAAATGAATGAGATACTGCATGGCAGGGGGAAGACAGATGCATTCACACCTGCTCCTGGACTTAAAGATTTCTTATATGAGTTGAAAGCCAAAAACATGAAAATAGGTTTAGTCACTTCAGGTCTATATAATAAGGCGATGCCTGAGATCATATCTGCCTTCAAAACGCTGGGAATGGGAGATCCGCTAGATTTTTATGATGCGATCATTACAGCAGGGCAAGCATTAGTAAAAGGGCAAGTAGGAACGATGGGAGAGCTCGCCCCAAAACCTCATCCATGGCTGTATTCTGAAACTGCAAGAGTTGGACTTGGTCTAACTGAAGAAGACAAGGGACATGTATTAGGATTTGAAGATTCATCAGCCGGGGTTGTATCGATCAGGCTGGCTGGTTTTTCAGCTATTGGAATCAATGGAGGAAACATCAGAAAGAGTGGAGTGCAGTCCTTATGCTTGAAAGAATATGACAATCTTTGTGATGCACTGCCGTTAATTTTATCCTAAATATACCTTAGTTAGTAAGTATTGAGTCGAGTGAAATTCAGGTATCCACTCCTGATTTTCGTTCGGCTTTTTCTATCCCCAATCGTATCCACAACCTCAAAAAATTCGATAATACTGGG
>DOJM01000379.1:0-4522 GCA_003529225.1 Paenibacillus sp. | reverse complement strand
CTGGCCACTTTTGCTGCCCGTTGTATTGAAAATGAAATTCTGATGCACCTTCGCTCGCTGAAGAAAACCCGCAAGGACGTGTCGTTACACGATCCTATTGGGACGGATAAAGAGGGCAATGAGATCATGACCGGGAGAAGGAAGTTGTCGTTGGCAGATTCGGGTTAGATACAGGTGGAGAAGAGAGGACGCAGCGTGAGATTGCGAAGGAGCTTGGTATCTCGCGGAGCTATGTGTCGCGGATTGAGAAGAGAGCGCTCATGAAGCTGTATCATGAGTTTTATAAGGCGAAACGGTAATTTTAAGTTATTTAGCTGTTGCTGAAGTATACGTAGATTGTTAACCTCCTTGGAAGAGTAAGGAGGTTTTTTTATTTTGTTGTTCAAAATTTTGATAATCAGCCGAACCTTTCTCAGTCATTCTTCCTTTTCAGGAGTTATTCTATATGGGAAGGATGATTATGGAATGGTTGAGATCCATTCTGCTGATCGTCTCTTTAAGCACATTAGGTTACTTTTCCTATGTTAAATCTTCCACGCCCATGGAAGCGGATATGAGAACACACTCCTCCAAAGTATCGGGTCAAACTGCGTTGTTGATGGATGAATACTTTGCTCATATTGCGAATTCAATACAGGTCGTATCTGTTAATCAAAATGTTATTGAAACTTTAAAATACTTCCAAGGGAACTCCGATTATAAAAATTATTTAAATAAGCAACAAGTTATCTGTATGTTGGGTGATATCCAGGCACTTAATNNTTGTAACATCATGATCTGGTAGAGGTCGATTCCATTTGAGAATTGCAATTGCATTTAATTTACGGAGAATACGACCGTATCATCAACAATTACTACAAAGTATATTAATATCCGTCTTACAATAAAATTGTTTCATTTATTGGTGATAGAAATACCGTCCTAGTTCCATCTTAGGACGGTTTTTTTATGTTTCGAATCCATTATTTCGTCTGATGCTGCTTGCGATAATCAGCGGGAGTTAAACCGGTCGTCTTCTTAAATATTTTTCCAAAGTGGCTTATGTTAAGATAACCGCATTTTTCGGATATTTCCGTTGTTTTCTCGTTTGTGAGAGAAAGAAGCTCTTTGGAATATCCGATACGTAGATCCGTGATATACTCCCAGAAGGTTAAATCAAAGTGCGACTTAAATAAGGTGCAGAAATGGTATTTATTGAGATTTAGGTGATCGGATATCTTTTGCAGACTGATATCCTTCGCAAATTCCTTTTTGCAGTATTCCGCTGCTCTTGTCATAAGTTCGGAATGATAATCTTCTTTTTCATTCGATGTAAGATCGTGATCTGGGAGAGTAATGACTGAACTCGTATAGGACTCGATAAGGTTTTTATCGGCTTCCACATAAGCAAACGATATTTGTTCAAGCGTGAAGTTCATTCTGCAACTACCGGTTAGAATTGTAACTTCCGTATATTTGGATAATGTCTCAAGACAAACCTGTAAGATCAGAATATCGTCCAATTTAGGTGTATGTAGGACAACCAATTCGTTTTCTTTTTGAAAAAAACTCACGACGCGGCAACCATGATTCGCAAATAGGCTGTTGATCTCTTCGGACATGCTGATCTTAACGATTTCTTCGAGAATCTCTTTATTTTCGGAGGTGCGATTGAATCGGAAAATCGTTAGAACATATTGGTTCCAGTCGTCGCCCGATAAATTTATTAACAGGTTGAGATCGCCTTGCTTCAGCTTGCCTACAAGCAACTTCCTAATCATATTCTCTTCTACGAAAGGAATGATCTTGGAAATGTCTTGCTTATGCGCGAGTTCCGTTTCGATCTCATTGCATACGCGACTTACTTCCTGAATGAGCTCGTTTTGCATGAAAGGTTTGACCATGTATCCGAAAGCGCCAAGAGAAATAGCTCTCCTCGCGTATTCGAAATCGTCATAAGCGCTAATTAAGATGACTTTGACGGACAAGCCTGCCTCGCGTATCCTCTCCATTAATTGCAGCCCATCCATATGGGGCATGCGAATATCGCTAATGATGAAATCCGGCGTTCTCCTCAGAATAGAATCCCAGGCTTTATCACCGTTCGTTACTTCTCCAATAATATCGATCGATGGAAAGTGAACTTGAAGAATTTGACGAATGGCTTGGGTAGTTAGCGGTTCATCATCAATTAGTAGTACCGTCGTCATGTTGATCGCCTCTTTCCGTATAATGCTGGGGTATCGTCAGAACGATGATTGTCCCCTCATGTTGTATGCTATCGATCTCCAGAGTTGCGCTTGGGCCGAATTTGAGCTCTAAACGATCTGCTACACTGAACAATCCGATTCTTCCCGTACGCAAATTCTTATTGGATAATTGGGATCGTAAATCAAGAAGCCGTTCAGGCGTCATTCCAATGCCATTGTCGGATATTTTAATTCTCACTTCTTCGGATTGTTTGGTAATACGAATACTGATTAACCAATCTCCATCGATTCCTTCGACCCCGTGATAAATTGCGTTCTCAATAAGAGGTTGAAGCGTGAATTTGTTGATGGAATAGTAGAGGACGCCATCGTCGGCATGAAATTCGAAGCGAATTTTGCCATCATATCGAATATTTTGGATGTTTAGATAGTTTTCTACGGAACGAACCTCGGATTGAATGGGTACCATATCATTTTGACGATATAGCGAATAATGCAACATGTCCCGCAAGGCGTACGTGACTTTTTCTATGTCCGCATTACGACCTAGAATAGAGAGAGATGAGATGGATTGCAACGTATTGTAAAGAAAATGCGGATCCATTTTGGACTGGAGTGCATCATATTCGGCTTCTTTTTGGAGTAGCTGGCGTTTCACGGATTCCTCGATCAGTTCATTGATTTTATCCAACATATCGTTGATTCCGCGATTTAGCACCGAAAATTCTTCGTATTTCGTTTTCCTTTCCAGACGGAGATTAAGGTTACCTTTGCCGACGTTCTTGATGAATTTCACAAGAACCAATATCGGCTTATTCGTTCGAATCGTCATTGCCGATGCGAATAAAATCGTGAGCGTAACCATTATGGCAAGTAGAGTAAGCGTTGTATTACGGATAAGCTTTAAATTTTGGTCGAGTTGCGCGAAGGAGAGCAGGCTAACGGTCTTCCAACCGGTTACATCTGAGGTGGAATAGGAAATCAAACTCTTGCCGCCTCCGATATTCTCCGTCCAGTAACCGGAGGAATGCTCGAATAGTTTCTCCATGGAAGAGCTCGATAAAGTAAGAGACGGATCGGTCTGATAGATAAATTGTTGCTGGTCATCGACGATAATAGATTCAATGCCTGTTTGGGTTTGAATTTGGTCATAGATGCGTTTGAGCTTGCTAATGTTGTAATCGAATATGGCGACCCCATATAACGTAGAGTTCGAAGGGTCGTAAGCATCCTTAATATTGGCGGCTATCGTAATAACGTTACCATCGGTTTTATTGTAACTGCTCTCATAGTAATCGGGCTTATGGGAGCCATAAAAGCGGGTTTGCAACGCATACTGAGTATTCTTGAAATCAGCCCATACCTTGTTAAGAAAAGGAGAATCGTATCCAATCAGCGCTTTGTTATTAATAAAGGAAATCTTATAGTCGTTATTATAAATAAAGTATCCGCGAATATCGCTCTTCTCGGCAAATATGTTGTACAGGAGCTCGGTTATTCTTACCCGGATTTGATCGTGCTCTATGGCATAACTGTTTTTGGATATAGAACTTTGCAGATTAGAGATTAAATCCTTATCGACGGAAAGGAAATGCAAGGAGTCTTTGATTTCGCTTAAATAGAGATCTAGACTTTGATTCGTCTGCGCCGTTACGGAGGTGACGTATTTAATCATGTCATTTTTAGTGAATCTCGAGAAGATTTGATAACTGATAACGCCTAAGCTGATTAGGGATAATCCAATTACGAGAGAGAGAGAGAGGATGATCCTGGCATTGATCGATTTCATTATTTTCAATAGAATCTCTCCTTGTAGTACTAAATATAACGCTTTCAATAATGGCTGACAATAGAATAGTGATATATCCCAATATTAGAACACTACATCAACATTTGACCATGTTCAGAAAATTGAATGACCGTTATAGTGTGGAGGGGCAGCACCTTCTGAAGCGCCTGTGACCGGGGAACAGACGCCCTCAGGTGAAAAAGTACATGTTGTTTTTAAAACGGATTTGGACATTGGGTTTACTGATCTTGCGGCTAATGTGGTTGATGAGTACTTGACTACGTTTATTCTGAAAGCGTTGCCATTGTCTGAACGTATGCAAGGCGAGGACGGACAGTCGAAATTTATTTGGACAGTGGGGTCTTGGCTTCCGTTCCGCAAGTGTTTGTTTGAAGGGCTGGCGACGGCTCAGAATTGATCGTCAACTATGGTCAGGCTTTGGAAGGAAGTGGAGGGACTTGAGGATGTGCTCTGTTTTGTCCACACAGGTGATAATTTCGCTCCTTCATCCCTAGAAGAGTTAGAGCGGATGCATAGACACAGC
>DOJM01000419.1:7271-7439 GCA_003529225.1 Paenibacillus sp. | reverse complement strand
TGGATTTGACAGTTGGCTCAGAGGCAGCGCTGATTCAGAACTATGGCAGCAATCATAGAAGAAATATCCTTAAATTAAAGTCAGCCCCATTCACCATCCGAAAGTCGGATCTTAAGGATCGAATCGAGCCTTTCACCGAACTATATTACGGTACGTTAAATGATTTAC
>DOJM01000419.1:3672-7060 GCA_003529225.1 Paenibacillus sp. | reverse complement strand
CACCCACCAAATTTCTCATCCACGCAGCAGCCGTGTGGGGGACGGAGAATGGATACGAAAAATTCCATCTCGGTGGGGGTTACAAGGGGAATGACGAACTGTTTCAGTTCAAGCTAAGATTTGCTACCCAACTAAAGCCACTGGACTATTACTTAGGTAAGCGGATATTTTTCCCCGAGGTATATGAACGTATGATTGCGCTCTGTGACACGGGGGTTGTTGGGAATTACTTTCCGTTCTACCGGCACCCATCTCTATTGAATCAAAATATCATGGACCACGCTCTGAAGTAAGTCATTAAGATATGTATTCCATCTGGATTAAAGCATCCAAATGGAGAAAGGAGCAAGGCATGAGTATTCGTCAACCAAGCATTCTACCAAGAATCTTGTTATCCCCACCGCATGTAAGTGGACGTGAACAGGCTTATTTGGAGGATGCAATTCACTCTGGCTGGATCGCTCCCATCGGACCACAAGTTGATGCTTTCGAGCGGGAGATGGCCGAGTATACAGGTTCAAAGGGCGCACTTGCGTTAAGCTCTGGAACAGCGGCAATTCATCTCGCACTACGTCTTGCTGGTGTGTCTCAAGGAGATTGCGTGATTTGTTCGACGCTCACGTTCGTAGCCAGTGCCAATCCTATTTTGTATTTGGGGGCTACACCAGTATTCGTAGACTCAGAACCAGAGACATGGAATATGTGTCCACTAGCCTTTCAGCGTGCCTGCCAGGATTTGAATGATAGAGGGATGCTGCCTAAAGCAGCCGTAGTTGTCAATTTGTACGGGCAGAGTGCAGACATGGAGCCAATTGTAGAAATCGCGAATCGTTACGGTATTGCTCTAATAGAAGATGCTGCGGAATCCCTAGGTGCCTTTTATCACGGAAAGGCTAGTGGTACATGGGGCCGCTTCGGAATCTATTCTTTCAACGGGAATAAAATTATTACAACCTCAGGTGGAGGTATGCTTGTGTCGGATGATACCGATGCATTAGATCAAGCTCGTTTCTGGTCTACCCAAGCTCGTGACTCTGCTCCACACTATCAGCATTCCGAAATGGGTTATAACTACCGGCTAAGTAACCTATTGGCAGCCATAGGACGAGGGCAACTGGAGCTACTTGAAGAAAGAGTCGAACGACGTAGATATATTTCTCAAGTGTACTCAGATCGATTGGGATCCATTCCGGGTCTTCATTTCATGCCGGAAGCGCCAAATTGTCGCAGTACACGCTGGTTAAGCGCGCTAACGATTGATGAAGAGATCGCAGGCTTCTCCGTTAATCAACTCTTAAAGTGCCTGGAATTCAACAATATAGAAGCTAGACCTGTATGGAAACCACTACATTTGCAACCTCTGTTCGAGAACGCCTTCTATTATCCATACATGGAGGGACATAGTGTATCTGATCAATTGTTTACAAAAGGTGTATGTCTACCTTCCGGTAGCTCTTTATCGGATGATGATCTGGTACGCGTAATGGATGCGATAGAGTCTTGTATTCAGAACCGCTGAAAAATTACTTAGCGATCCATCCGTTAGCACCGGTTCCGCTTTCCTTCACATAAAAAGTGGCTTTCGCTACACCATCTGTTCGCATAGCCAGCCTGCCAATTGGAGCGGTAATCGTTCCCTCAGGCGATCCTTCCACGATAAATACTGCAGGAAGTAATGTTCCACCAACGAGTCGGATTGCCCGTTTGAAGTTGTCATAGGTAGAGAACCATTCAGTTAAAGCATACGGATTATACAAAGTACCAAGAGAAGTACCCTGCATGGCAACCAATGTTTCGAATTCTAGAATGCGTTTTACCTTTACAGAACGGGTATCAAACACTGCTACATTGTTCAGGTGCAGGAAGGGCTTAGCTGTACCATAAGATGACGCTAGTACGACTTGATTGGTCCCGCTGTTGCGGACAATCATATTGTCGACAGTAACCATCGTGTCTGATTCCGTAGCGAACAAGTATAAAGTACTGCCTATTAGATCCTGTGCATCCATCGTCCCCACATAAAGATCTCCTCCGTCGATTCGGACTCCACTAGCTAAAGTGGAGCCTGATCCGTACATTCCTAACGATCCGATATGCAGCCTTGGTTTACCTCCAGCAGCATTAAACGCAGCAAAGATCGCTGGACCTCCGATGCCATCAAAGCTCGCACTAGCGATATCAATAAATTGTGAATAGATCGTCTGTAGACCGTAACTNNGCTTTATGATCGGTGGACCGAATAAATAAGTTACTGATTTTCAGCGTCAGTCCATAAGACAGTATAGCAGGACTCACTGATCCACTAACACGCATATCAAGTGAACCGATGTCGAGGGTCCAAAGTCTAGCGATTTCCTCTGTAAGTCCTGCTGACAGATCATTCCCAAAACCAATGGTAGTCACGGAATCGAAGCGTTGATAGAAGCTACGAGTTCCTTTGAATTCATCGGGTTCCAAGTCTAGTGAGTTGGCGCCAGAGAAGTTAGGTGCTCCACCGCGACTGTTGTTTAGGACGGCTCTGTTGACATGAAGTTGATCTACAAAATGGATGACGAAGTTCTTTCGGCCAGCCGTTTCACAGCGCGCATACCCAATCTGCACATTAACGGATGGAATTTCTTCCGTACCTCCAATAAAGATGTTATCACCGTAGCAATCATGGGAGTACACCGATTCGATGGATATATTTTGCGCAGAAGAAATAAACAAGCCGTGAAGCTGATCATTGACGTTTGATTTCACTGTCGAAGCACTTCCATCAATTTCGAGAGCGCCCGTTATCGTGATATTAGATGCTATTAAGATGACAAGTACTCTTGTATCTGATGGAGGGTTAGAAGCCAATAACAGCTTAGACCCTGCTTCAAAGCTCAGGTTAGTTCCGGTTGGAATGCGAAGGCACCACCATTCAAGGTTGGAAGGATTACGCATGCGGCCAGAAGAGACTTTAAATACACCAGGCGGGAAAATAACAACCTTACGTTTGGCATTTCCAGCATTAATTGCATTTTGAATCGCGACGGTGTCATCTTTGGTGCCATTCCCTGTAGCTCCATAGGATCGAACATTCACGTAACCGTTAGTCTCAGGATCTAATTTAATAGAAGTGACCGCGCCGTCCGCAATAACGGACGTAGTTACAGAATTATCTGGAATAGGTGCAGTTGCCATGTACTTCACTCCTTTATNTATTAATTTGAAATATAAGGCTAAGTTTCACGTTGAATGTCATCCCTATATTTCTACGAGTAACGGTTGTCGTCCATAAAGGATGGCAACATCGTTTCTTCTTAAGTATTTTATGTGAACTTTTCTACAGATGCACGGTACAAAGAGCACTATTAAAGGGCGAAAGGAGTTTTTTTATTTGAAGGTATTAGTAACTGGG
>DOJM01000419.1:3113-3615 GCA_003529225.1 Paenibacillus sp. | reverse complement strand
TGCTTCCGGCTCTTTCTATAGAAATCCTTCCGCACTTTTATATCCGTACGACATTCGGGACGAGACACTGGGTGAAGTCTTTAGCCGTGAGAAGCCGGATGTGGTCATTCATCTGGCTGCACAGATTGACGTAAGAGAATCTCAGCGCAATCCATTGTTTGATGCGAATGTGAATATTGTTGGCACACTAAACGTCCTGCGGATGTGTGAGGCCCATCAGGTTGAAAAGATCGTGTACGCCTCGTCGGCCGCTGTATACGGTAATCCTGAATATTTGAGCATTGACGAGAAACATCNNCGACAAAGCTCGCATGGTGAGGCAGGTGTCGTTTCCATTTTTCTTGATCGCATAAAGCAAGGCAAGGAGCTTGTGATTTATGGGGATGGAGAACAGACCAGGGATTTTGTCTATGTTGAGGATGTTGCAGAGGCGTTTGTAAATGCGGCTTGTACAGATGACAATGTGAATAATCAGATCATAAATATTAGCTGCGGGGTGGCG
>DOJM01000419.1:782-3079 GCA_003529225.1 Paenibacillus sp. | reverse complement strand
AATACGATTGTAGATATGATAGGCGGTATTACAGGTCGGGAATCCCAGACAACCAATGAACAGGCTCGACCGGGAGATCTTCTTCACAGCTACTTAAACAATAGGAAAGCAAACGAGCTGTTGTCCTGGTCTCCTCACCATGATCTTCACCAGGGGTTAGAGAAGACGATTGCAGCCCGATTGACTATAGGCAGTGCTGTGGATCATTAATCGTAAATATCGAAAGGGGTCATCCCCATGGAACGAAAATTAAATTCGGAAATGTTTGTTCTGCGTAGTATAGCCTGCTTAAGTATAGCGCTCTTACATGCTTTATACCGAGTCTATGACGATGGTAACACGCCTTGGGTAGAGTCAGTGGGTCTACTGCTTACATTTGGTACGCCGGTATTCGTATTTATCTCCCAATTCGTATTGTCTTTTGCATACCCGGATGGAATTCCTGCGAAATTTTGGGAGAAACGGATCAAGTATATATTGCTTCCTTACTTTTTTTTCGGAGCTTTGTACGCAGGGTTAAAAGGATTGGATATGGCGAGTAGTGATGGGATTCCGCTTCTTCAAGCTTTTTGGTACTTCCTCTGGCGTCATTGGTTACTTGGCGATTTTCATGGCTACTTTATCCTTATTATCTTTCAGTTTTATGCCTTGTTCCTCTTATTTCAAAAGTATGCCAAAAAATTCACTCCACGCTCTATACTGATTGCGTCATTCGTTATAAATGTGGCTTACTTAGGTTTTTTCAATTTCACTAAACCCGTAGATACGGTAGCTGCTCAATATATTTGGGATAAATTGTATTGGGTTTTCTCTCCAGGGTGGATTTTCTACTTCGCTGTGGCTTATTACTTGGGACGAAATGAGGCTTGGTTCCGGGAAAAATTAAAACAGTTCCGTTTAGCTGTCTACGTGCTTCCAGTTATAACAGGCGCGCTTGTGTTATTCGTGAATGGGCAAGGTTGGATTACGGCCCATAGCTCCAAGAGAATTGATATGTTACTTTTCGCCATGAGCATGATTCTACTACTCTTCACAGTGGCTTCTTCATTGAAAAAAGTGCCGCGTGTGCTGGAGTGGAGCAGTAGATACTCCTTCGGCATATATTTGCTTCACCCGTTGTTGTTGGCTTTATTTGTCAAGCTCCCTTCTTCGTTCGGGTTTCAAAACCTTGGATTATTCAGTGTGTTGCTCCAATTTGCCGGATGTGTGGTAGGCTCGGCGATCATCATGAACATAGCGAATCGTATTCCAGGCGGAGCCTTTGTGTTCGGTCGAGTCGGGATTGGAATTAATCAGAGAAAACCCCCGAAACCGCTGGATAAGCCCATAAGCTCGAGTATAGGGAACATAAACTAGTTAAAAATTGACCACTAACCTACCGTTTTACTGGTGATTAGTGGTTTTTAATATTTTCTTGGTAAATGGCTATTACATCGCAATAGATTAAAATAATGGCGCCTCAGTCCGATCTATAGTGGAAGGAGAAGTGAAAAAGTTGGAATTATCGGGGAATCCTATTATAATGGGTTTCTTGATTAAATGTAATTATGAATATTCAAACATTTACATCCAGAGAATAATGCAACGTGCACACATTAGGAGGAAATGAAAAGTGGAACTTGGAATAAGTACCTTTGTCGAGACAACGCCCGATGTCCAAACGGGTGAGACAATAAGTCATGCAGAACGACTACGTGAAGTAGTGGAGGAAATTGTACTTGCCGAAGAGGTGGGACTAGATGTATACGGAGTGGGCGAGCATCATCGTCATGATTATGCGGCTTCATCACCTGCGGTGGTGTTAGCTGCGGCTGCATCGTTGACTTCGAAGATTCGGTTGACCAGCGCCGTAATGATTCTGTCTTCAGCTGATCCCGTACGTGTATTTCAAGATTTTGCAACGTTAGATGGTATTTCGAATGGACGTGCTGAGATTATGATCGGCCGCGGTTCGTTTACAGAATCTTTTCCATTATTCGGCTATGATCTGAAAGATTATGAAGAACTCTTTAATGAGAAGCTGGAATTGTTGTTAGCCATCCAAAAGTCAGAAAAAGTAACCTGGAGCGGCAAACATCGAGCGGCCATAAATAATCTGGGGATTTACCCGCGTCCGGTTCAAGATCCGTTACCGATTTGGATTGGGAGTGCAGGTAGTCCAGAGTCTGCGATCCGTACTGGAGCATTAGGTTTACCTTTTGTTTTAGCTATTATTGGAAATGTTCAGCCGCTTGATTATTCAAAGCATGTGCAGCTCTACAAAAAAGCAGCGGCTGAAGCCGGTTATGATCTTTCAA
>DOJM01000419.1:459-713 GCA_003529225.1 Paenibacillus sp. | reverse complement strand
TCACACTCACACGGGTTTATTGCAGAGACTAATGAGTTAGCACTGGAGAAATTTTTCCCTTCAACGTATGCTCGGACCAATGTGCGGGCGAAGGAAAAAGGGACACCCCCATATCATCGTTCCGATTATGATGCAGCTTGCAGCTTTGATGGCGCTCTGTACGTAGGTGATCCAGAAACCGTTGCTAACAAAATCATTCATCTTCGCAAGCATGTGGGAATTACGCGATTCTTTTTACATATGCCCCACGGTAC
>DOJM01000419.1:0-223 GCA_003529225.1 Paenibacillus sp. | reverse complement strand
TTATTTATCTCAATTCAATTTGCTTCAATCGTTAGCGCTGGAAGATCTAATGGAAATGGAAGAGTTAACTCGAATAACAGTGGTTCCGAAAAATACATATATCCAGACACCGACAACCTTCTCTGAAGGATTATTTTTTGTGAAAAAAGGGAAGGTGCGTTTATACCGATTGAATGCGGATGGGAAGCAGTTTACTTCGCATATTCTGAGTGAGGGTAATGTT
>DOJM01000214.1:4850-6931 GCA_003529225.1 Paenibacillus sp. | reverse complement strand
TGAAAAAAATAGCTGGACCTATATAACTATCCACATGCCCGTCTAAAATTACATTTCCATTAGCACCTGGCAATATTCCTGGGTACAGAATTCCTGCAATATTGCTGTCTTTAGGGACGTCCATTTGTCCATCTGGAAGCAACGTAACCGGCTCAATTTTGGCACTTACTTTAATCGCTGGAATGCTAAGCTGAGTAGGAAGGATAGGTTTGGGTAATGATGGTTTAATATCGATCTTTTGAACAGCTTTCGTAGGAGTTATCGTTTCTTGCTGCTGTGTTTGTAGTGATTTCGTTTCTGGTCTGCTTTCCTGCGAGTGTAAGTCAGTGCAACTGGCAGTGGTTATAGTAATGAAGGTTAAGATTAATGAAGATATCCATTTTTTCATGTTTAAGAAAAGAAAGAGGGGATTCCCCCTCTTTCATCCTCCCTATTCAGTTTGTTCGCTAGCACCGCCATGGCCTGTTTTTGGCATTTTGGTTGCTTTCATGTGAATGCTCTTAGCTTTAATGCTTTTTGCCTTCATGCTCTTTGCATGAATTCCTTTAGTGGAGTGGCTCTTCATATGCATTTTCTTTTCATGCATTTTATGTTCTTTTTCTTTCTTCATTTTCTCAGCGTGTACTTTTTTCTCATGTTTCGTTTCGACTGGTGCAGCAGAGGCAGAAGCGGCAGAAGCAACGGATAGCATTAAGCAAGTCGATAAAAGAGCCACGGACAATTTCTTCATAATCATTTAGTGGNNTAGATTGGTGGATTGCTTCCATTGGAGTTTAGGATTGGTATCGCGTTTGTATTTTAATGTGAAAATTGTTATGAAAATGCCTTATAATGAAGTTCAATATACAGACATTTGGTTAGGGGTGGGAATATGACACTTATTGAAAAAAGAGAACACCGGCAATATCCGGAAATTACCCGCCTAGAAACGTCGAGAGCTGCTTATGAGCGTGATTATTCGCGTTTGATCCATTCGCCTACTTTTCGTAGGCTGCAAGGCAAGTCTCAAGTGTTCGGGGCTGGCACGGGTGATTATTACCGGACGCGTCTAACTCATTCACTTGAAGTCGCACAGATTGCTCGTGAGGCAGCGAAAAGTCTGCTTAGATCTTATCCAGAGGTGGAGACAAGTAAGGCGGAGAATCCGGGACTGGTTATAGACCCAGAGGTCGTAGAATGCGCGGCCATTGCTCATGATTTTGGTCATCCTCCTTTCGGACATAAAGGGGAAGAGGTACTAGATAACATTCTGGACCAGCTTATTGAAAAGAAGACGAATGAGGCTGCTCTGCAATCTGGAGTAACAGGTGCTGATAAACTGTTCATTCATGAACAGATGAAACAGCGCTATGAGCATTTTGAAGGCAATGCTCATAATTATCGGCTGATTATGTTTCTGGAGAAGCGTGAGAACATTGATGGACTAAATCTGTCGGATGCAGTGCTTCTCGGAATTAATAAATATCCGTTTCCCGGCACCTCGCTGAAAAAGGGGATGTACCTTCACGAATGGGCATATATTTCGGAGATTCGCAAAGAGTGGGGAATACCAGCAGGTAAGAAAACGTTGGAAGCTCAGCTGATGGACCTTTGCGACGATATCGCTTATTCTGCACATGATTTGGAGGATGGGATTAAGGCTGGGAAGATTGAAGTGCATGAACACTTTATGCATGATTCCTATATTCAGCGGTTGATCGTTGAGAAAATCACAACTTTAGAGGATTTCTTCTGGAAGGGTTGGGAAGAGGAAGGTATTCGCGCTAAGGTCGAAGAGGTGCTTAGTTCATTTCTTAGAGTATGGATGGAGAAGATGCCAACCTGCGAGAACGACTATTCCAGAACTCGGCGTGAAGTTAAGGCTTATTGGGTCAGCACCTTCGTTGCAAGTCTAGGTGTGATTCCTGATGGAGACTGGAAGAAGGTCACTTTTATAAAGGAAGGAAAAGAAGATGAGGATATGCTACGGACCGTAAGTGTGCTGAAGAGCTTTGCTTGGGTTACGATGATTCGTGATCTACGTGTGCAGCGGCTTCAGAAACGTAGTGAATGGATTTTACGCCGTTTATGGGGTGCTTTTC
>DOJM01000214.1:0-4722 GCA_003529225.1 Paenibacillus sp. | reverse complement strand
ATTTATGACTTAGATTAGATAAAAGAGAAGATTAAGGCCAGTCTCCAATTCATTGGAGATTGGCTTTTTTTTATTTTTTATAGAATGGGGAATATTTTGTTAGTATTTTGTTATTATTTATTTGATTATATTTATGCTTATCAACCCTTTAAATCAGTGTTTTCTCACGAATGAAGAGGTTCAAAAAAAGCTTTGCTCTGTTTCTTACAGCAGTAATGCTCGTTACAATGGCTGTGCCTGCGCTAGCTAACGGAAAAACAAATGAAAACCTCAAGGCGCACTGGGCTGGAGAAAGTGTAGAAAAGTGGCAAGGTAATGGTGTTATTCAAGGTTATCCGGACGGCTCTTTTAAGCCGGATCATAAAGTAACGCGTGCTGAGCTTGTAAGTATTATTAATAAGCTATTTGAATTTAGCACTCTTTCGGAAATGTCATTCTCGGACATACCTGCTAAAGCTTGGTATGCAAGCGCTTTATCTATAGCGAAGCAAGCTGGTTATTACAAAGGTTTTCCTGATAATAAAGCGAAAGCGGATACTGAAGTAACTCGTCAAGATGCTGCGACATTAATTGCTTCTGTTTTTTCACTGGAGCCAACTAAAGCGAGTCAGCCTGATGTACAAGCGAAGCTGTTTCTTCAATTAGGAGGCTATGCAGTATGGGTAGATTCGGGTGCGAAGATAGCTGCTCAGGATGGATTCACGGAGTTGACGATTGATCTCAGCAACAATTCCAATCTATCGCCTGAGAATTTGAAGAAAGTGGATNNAGATGCCATTGGCATTCAGTTTGTTACACCTTCTACGGCTGGAACCGCTACAGCTTATATTGACGAGATCATAGCTTCTAATTAAGAGCGCTGCGATCTAGGTATGAAATAAGGGGCCCTGCATGTCCATTAGGATTGTCTAATGGACATGCAGGGACTATCTTGTATGATCGGTTTATAGTTAATGATTTGAATACCATTCCCCAAACTTGCCCATACATTCGTAACCGAGCTCTGTCATTTGCGCGTTGAAGTCATCAATGACTTCGATATTTCGTACAACAGGCATCGTATCAATGATTGGTTTAGCTTTTAGCCCAGGAACAGAAGTGCTGCCAATATGGTGGATATCAATAAGTGCATCAGCGAAGATCTCTTTAAACTTAAGAGATTCTTATAAGAAGATAAGATTCCATTCCTCATTGTATTTGGTGACAGTAACTTCCATTTCGCTAACCTCTCTTTATGTTTGATTCCTGGATTTCCCCATTATAGAACAAGTGTTCCTAAAAATCAAATGCTAAATTTAATATTGGCGGGCATAATCAACGAGATTTAGGGATGGAGTGCCAGAAGATAAATAGGAATTTATATTTTCGGTAAAAATATTTACGATTCGATTAGCGTATTGATCGGTTATGCCAGCAGAATGAGGAGTGATGACTACCTGCTCCATAGTCCATAGTGGATGATTCTGCGGGAGGGGTTCGGTTTCGAATACATCCAGTCCCGCACCACGAAGCTGACCGCGATTAAGTGCATGGATTAGAGCCTCAGTATCAGTAGTCGCTCCACGTCCAACGTTAATGTAATAGGAGCCTTGTTTAAAGGCAGAGAAGATTACAGTGTTAAATAATTGCTTAGTTTCATCGGTGATAGGGAGTATATTGATGATGAAGTCGCCTTGGCTCACAGCTTCTGGCAGATGGTCAGTGGTGTACACTTGATCAAAATCAGCGAGTGGCTTGCCTGAGCGACTTACTCCGATCGTCTTCATCCGGAAGGCTTTAGCTATTCTGGCGGTTTCGCTGCCGATGGCTCCAGTTCCAACAATAACGGCTGTCTTTCCGAACAATTCACTCTCACTACCGTCAGAATTCCAGTAGCGGTTCATCTGATTGCGAACGGCTGTATGCAAATTACGTGTGAAGAGAAGCATGAAGCCGAAGATTACCGCAGAAATAGGCTCGGCGTGCACTCCGCTCCCACTAGTCAATAAGATTTCACGTTCCTTAAAACGCTCTAGAGGGAGCTTCTCAATTCCAGCAGACCAGGATTGGACCCAGCGAAGGGGCGAATCTGGACGAAGAAGTGTATCGGCGATGCCTTTAGCCCAGCCGATTACGATTTCAGCATCAGCAAGCATTTGTAAATCCGGATTTTTGCCGTCACCTTGTGTGAATGTATAACCGGGGGCTGCTGCTTGGATCCTTTCCTGTTGTTCGGCTGTAAGTGGTTGTAAACATACTATGGACTTAGTCATGATGTATTCCTCCTGCTCTAAGGTTTGATGAAAATGGATAATGTTATAGGATAAGGATACCAAATCTATAGGANNGATTATTTATTGCTGTGAAATTACCCTCAGAACTTCGACAAGTTGTGGCGGAAGAATGCTCTAACCTATCTCAAAATTTTCATTTTTCAAAATGGACTCATCCAGAGGATTATCATATTACCCTGCAATTTTTAGGAGACACCCCAAAGACGGAAATTCCGGATTTAATCATGGCGTTGAAGCAGATGTCAGAGCAATGCCGCCCCTTCAAACTATCCTTGGATAAATGGAATACATTCGGTCTGCCAAAGGCTCCAAAAGTTTTATGGGTAGGGGTTTCTGGCGAATTAGAAGAGCTGAATTTACTGGCTGCGAGAGTACACACTGCGACGATTCCTTTAGGTTTTTCAGCCGAATCTAGGGAGTATAAACCACACCTCACAGTGGCTCGAAAGTACCTTGGAAAAATTTCATTTAATGATAAATTGCTGGAAAATTCACTGAAATTGGATGATGAAAAAAGATCAAAAATCTTTCATAGAGACTGGACGATTGATAGTTTTGTGTTGTATGCTACCAGAATGTATGCCATTCCTATGTATGAAATGATTGAAAATATTACATTTTAAAATCGGTATTTATGTTTTCAAAGCTTCCGTTTTCGGTTACATACAATAGGAATGTGCCGTGAAATAGGAGGAATATCATGTTAATTTTTAAACAAAACCGCTGTATCGCGTTGCTTGTTAGCGTTATACTAGTGTGTTTCTCTGCCATAAGCTTAATGCAGCCTAATCAGGTTGCCGAGGGGAAAATAGATAGTGTGCGGATGGATAAGCTGCAATCCACCAGCCGAGCATCGGTAATTAGTTATTTGCAAGAAGAATCAATATCTAGTAAGACGAGGGGCACTACTAAAGTTTCACCAACGAATAAGCTTTATAACACAGCTAACCTGTTCAGTTCCACTTGGAAACCAGAGCAGAATGTAGAATGGCTTAGTAAGAATAAAATAAAGCCACAAAATACATCGCAAGCTTCCATAGTTCGGGTAAAGACTGATGTAGCACGATCAAATCCAGCTGCGCAGAAAGCGACAGCGAAAAAGAGCGCTCAGACTGTGGTTAAGACAGTCTCAGCATCTCAGAAAAATCCCCTCACAACATTGTACTTCTCTCGGACCGAGCTATTAAGCCAGGAGCAGCAAAGTAAAGCAACCCGGCGCTACGCAGTATCCGAAGAAGAACTGCTTCTGCTACAAAAAATTGTAATGGCAGAGGCGGAAGGTGAACCGTACCAGGGCAAGGTGGCAGTTGCCAACGTTGTTCTGAATAGGCTACGGTCAGCCAATTTCCCCGACACGATATATAAGGTCATTTATCAAAAGCATCAATTCAGTCCTGTAGCTAACGGGCGTCTTAAACGTGTCAAGCCTAATGATGATAGTATTAAAGCGGTGAATGCTGCGCTCTCTGGCGTGAAGGAAGTTCCCGATAATACGTATTTTTTCCTATGGCTTAAGCTTGCGCAGGATCTTACCGTACATCATTCGCAGGAGTATGTGAAAACTATTGGTAATCATACGTTTTATAAATAATTGACTGAATCTGTGAACCTCAGGTATTTATAGGGTAAACTAGACTATATAACCCTGGAGGTGGAAGAATTGTCATGAAGATCACTTATTACGGACACTCAGCACTGCTGGTAGAAACAGAGCAAGCGAAAGTTATTATTGACCCTTTTTTGTCAGGAAATCCGAACTCCGGTATTTCACCTGATGACATTACTGTAGATGCTGTCCTGCTGACTCACGGTCACTCGGATCATTTAGGTGATGCTGTGCAAATTGCCAAACAGAATGATTGTCCGATCTTTGCTGTTTTTGAGCTTGCAGAATATTGCCGAATGAAAGGTGCCAAGGTTAAACATATGAATATAGGTGGCAGTCATATTTATGATGCCATTACCGTTAAATATACTCAGGCGTTTCATTCCTCATCGATTCAGGAAGGCGACGTTTGGATTTATGCTGGACAGCCCGCAGGTATTTTATTAACGATAGAGGGGAAGACGTTATTCCATGCAGGCGATACCGCACTATTCAGTGATCTGCGTCTGATTGGTGAAAGAACTGTGATTGATTTGGCGGCTCTGCCAATTGGCGATATGCTGACCATGGGACCGGATGATGCGCTCCTTGCTGCGCGCTGGCTTCAAGCGGACAAGGTCATACCACTTCATTACAATACATTTCCGGATATTGCTCAGGATGCAAAGGATTTCTGTGATCGTCTGCGACAAGAAGGGATAGAGGGATTCCATCTTAAAGCTGGCGAAAGTATAGAAATTTAATAAATCTGGATCACATGTTTACACAAAAAAGCAGGTAGCCGGGGATTTCCCGGGCTACCTGCTTTTCTTTACATATATTTGGGGCCCCCACAAAGTACCA
>DOJM01000026.1:6708-7059 GCA_003529225.1 Paenibacillus sp. | reverse complement strand
TAACCAAAGACCGTTCACAGGCTTTGGCTGGCATTCAAGGCTACCTTCATGAACGGATTCAAGGCATTTCGATCATCCGCAGCTTCACCATGGAAAAAGTGGACCAAAAGCAGTTCGAAGATATCAACGGTAACTTTCTCAAAAAAGCAATGGCTCAAACCCGTTGGAATGCGATTACCTTCGCGATTATTAACACACTAACGGATATTGCACCACTGCTAGTCATCGGATACGGTGGATATCAAGTGATTCATGGCAATTTGACAGTGGGAACCTTTGTTGCTTTCTTCGGCTATTTGGACCGGATGTATGCGCCGCTGCGTCGATTGATTAATTCCTCGACAGTGCTCA
>DOJM01000026.1:4389-6680 GCA_003529225.1 Paenibacillus sp. | reverse complement strand
GCTTGAGCTACTAGAAGAGCCTTATGATATCGTGGATAAACCGGGAGCAAGACCTCTGATGAATGCACGAGGTGAAATTGATTTTCATAATGTATGGTTCAAATACAACGAAGAGAATGATTGGGTACTGAAGGACATCAATTTAAGTATCAAACCTGGACAGACGGTCGCTTTTGTCGGAATGAGCGGTGGTGGGAAATCCTCTCTCATAAGCTTGATCCCGCGATTCTATGATATCAGCAAAGGTAGCCTTCAGATGGATGGTCAGGATGTACAAGGTTTGACGCAGGAGAGTTTGCGAAGAGCCGTTGGGATGGTGCTTCAAGATAATTTCTTATTTAGTGGGTCTGTACGAGATAATATCTTGTTCGGCAATCCTAATGCTACAGAGGAACAAGTCCTCTCGGCGGCGAAAGCTGCCAATGCGCATGATTTTATTGAGCAGCTGCCGTTAGGCTATGATACAGAAGTGGGAGAACGTGGAGTGAAGCTGTCTGGTGGACAAAAGCAACGGGTAGCCATAGCAAGGGTGTTTCTTAAAGACCCGAAGGTTCTTATCTTAGACGAAGCTACGTCAGCGCTGGATCTGGAATCAGAGCACTTAATTCAACAAGCGCTGCAATCCCTCTCGTCGGAACGTACTACACTAATTGTTGCGCATAGACTGTCTACCATTACACATGCTGATCAGATCGTGGTGCTTGAGAACGGTGAAATCACAGAACGTGGTACACATGAAGAACTGATGGGACTAGACGGAAGTTATGCGAGATTATTTAACGTACAGCATTTGGATACATGATAAGATATAACTTTATAATAAATTACTTAGGTGGTCTTCTCGGGAGAGAGGGCCATTTTTTAAAATCCATTTGAGTCTTTTTGAATATCACGTGCGTCTAAAAAATATAAGCTACATGAAAGGTAGTGAGAATTTGAATACAACAGAGCTGGAGGAAAAGGCGATAGCGGGTGATGAAGACAGCTTTACTGCATTGATAGATGGGATGCAAGAGCGTCTTTACCGTATGGCGTACTCCTATGTGAGGAATAAGGATGATGCGCTGGAAATTGTGCAGGAGACCGTCTATAAAGCGTACATCTCTATTCATAAACTGCAGCAACCTCAATATTTTAAAACTTGGCTTACTAAAATAGCCGTCAATTGTGCCTTGGATTTTATCCGGAAATCTAAAAAAATCGTGTATATGGAGAAAAATCCGGAAGGCAGCTACACATCAGAACCCATAGAGGATGTCATTGATCTGCAGGAGGCGTTAAGCGTCCTTGATAAAAGATCAAGAATGATCATTGTAATGAGATATTTTGAAGACTTGCCTATTAAAGATATTGCGGGGGTATTGGAAATGCCAGAGAGTTCTGTTAAAACCGTCATCTATCGGGGTTTAGGGAAATTGAAAATAAATATGAAGGGAAGTGAGTACTTTGGATAATCAACTTGAACGGTTACAGAAAGCATACAACGATATTGAAATCCCTGAAGAGCTATCACAAGCTTCTCGTAAAGGGATTGAAAGAGGAAAACTTCATAAACAACAGAAAAGAGGAATAAAAATGAGTGGATTAAAATGGACAGGATCAGTTGCAGCAGCAGTTATTATTTCTTTTACAGTAGGTGTAAATACGGTGCCAGCCTTCGCTGATAGTATGAATGATGTGCCAGTTCTCGGTAAGCTGGTAAGTGTATTGAAATTTACGGATGGAAGTGCAGGAGGCGGCACGATTCAGGATGGAGTAGATGTTAACTTCATTTCGTTGAAACATCAGAAGAACAGTGATCAAATGATTTTAAACTTTGCAAATTCGAACAATACACAAGACCTTGCAAGCTCTTATAACGTAAAATTCACAGACAATCCTTCTACAATGACCGTAACCGTGAATGGGGCGAGAAATTTCTCAGCAATTAAAGATCTAGAGACATTAAAACAAAGCAAGTATGTTCAGGATGCTTATCGCTTAATTACTTTGGATGACTCAGCCATACGTTTCAATGTTACCTTCAAAGAGCCAGTCGCTTATGAGGTGAAGGAATATAAGGAGCCAGCACAGGTGGCAATTACATTAAAGGATAAGAAGGAGGATGTAGGGGAAGGCACTTCGATATATTCGCTTAGAACGGTCTCAGAACCTTCCGGCGAGAGTCAAGGCATGGCTGAAGAGATGTTGTTCGGGTTAGATAACGTGCGCGTATTAAAGGATCAGAAGGGATTATTCCTAGTAGAAGCTGGATATTTCAATACAGAAGCAGAAGCTTTGGCCCAGCTGAG
>DOJM01000026.1:1666-4303 GCA_003529225.1 Paenibacillus sp. | reverse complement strand
CAGGCTGAATAAAAATAAAGTAGAGCAGCAATTCTCTCGATAGTGGAGATTACTGCTCTATTTTTGTGTTGAATGGTTGCTCACCGGTTACATTTTGCCAATCAAGAGCGACAATATACCGGCTGCGATAAGCGGTCCTACAGGGACACCCTTGAACAATGCAACGCCAATCACTGTTCCGATCAGGAGCCCCGCAACAACTGTGGGCTGGTTGGTCATAAGGATGGCTCCGCGCCCACCAAGATAAGCGACGAGAATGCCGATCGCAATCGCAAGAAGAGACTTCCAGTGGAGGAAGGACTGACCGACCATCTGTAGCGATATTTTACCGCTGGCCAAAGGTGTCATAACCCCGATCGTAAGAATGATAATCCCGATGGTTAAACCATATTTCTCAAGCCAAGGGAAGGTCTGCTGCAGGCCAAGAACTCTTAGCAGTAGTAGGACGACCATTGCTATTGTTACAGGGGAATTACTGCTTATAATACCGAGCGCAGCAAGACCAAGCAAAAGCAAAGAGGTCATGTCCATCTTAAACGTTCAACTCCTTATTGTGAGAACTGCGCTTCGCAAGAATGTGATCAGCGATAAGTTTACCATGCCCACGACCTGTCTTAATAAATACTTCATTCGCATTACGGCCTGAAGCGATTACTCCAGCAACATAAAGACCTGGAACATTACTTTCCATAGTTGAAGGATTAAATGCTGGCTTATCCATATCGTCATCCATAACTACGCCGGCAGAAGTGAGAAGCACCCGGCTAGGCCGGAAGCCAGTTAAAGCAAGGACGAAATCATTATCTATGGATTTTTTGTCTCCATTATGACTCGTAACAATAACCGAACTAGCNNGTAACACGTGATTCCAGATGTAGAGTGATCTTACCCTTTTGTACCATCCCTTCAAAGATTGGCCGAACCCAAGGCTTAATATTCGAGGAAATGCTCTCACCACGATAGACCATATCGACTGTAGCTCCAACACGCATAAGCTCCAGTGCTGCATCTACCGCAGAATTACTACCACCAATGACAGTAACTTTCATCCCTGTATATGGATGTGCTTCACCGAAATAGTGGGTAACTTTAGGAAGTTCTTCCCCTGGAATANNAAATAACCTGTAGCGATAACGACATTTGCAGTGATACGTGTGTGATGCTCACCACGCATATTGGACGTATGTACAGCATAGGTTCCATCTTCCAGAGGCTCAATGGATAACGCTTCTTCGTAAGCGGCGATATCTAGACCATACTGCTTCGCAGCCCGGCGGTAATAGACAAGAGCTTCATGACGGTATGGTTTATCATTGGTCGAGGTGAAAGGAACGTCTCCGATTTCTAATAACTCAGCAGTACTGAAGAATTGCATATTTGTTGGATACAAAAAAATGGAGTGAACGATAAAGCTTTTTTCAATAATGAGACAGGACAGTCCTTGGCGCTGGCATTCGATAGCTGCCGAGAGGCCGCAAGGACCTGCACCGATAATAATCACATCTTTCATACAGTGGGTTACCTCCTGATTGTTACTATCTTTTCTTTAAATCCTACCCTAAATTCATTCTTTTTGCCATAAGCATAAGATTAAACACAATAACCATTGCAAGCATAATGTTGATTGTTATATAATTAGATATATATCTAATGTGTATCTAGCTTATGAAGGTGAAGGAGTGTGATTCCAATGCAGTTAGAAAAAATAGTGAACTATCATAAAGCTTTGGCTGACCCAACGCGTCTTCGTTTATTGTTGCTTCTGTCGCAAGGAGAAATGCACGGACAAGCGCTGGCTGAGAAATTGAATTTATCACAACCAACGGTAACTCATCATGCAGCGAAATTGCGTGAAGCAGCTCTAATAAAGGAACGGCGTGACAGAAATACAGTTTATTTTAAGTTGAATCCAGATTTCATTNNGAGGCTTCACTTCAGTTTATTTTTTCGAAAGGAGCGAGAAATATGGAAGAGAAATCACCTGAAAATAGTCTAAAGGAGTCTGTGCTGCGTAACTTTTTTTCGAAGGATGGGCGGCTTCGGCAGATCCCGGCACAATATAAGAAGAAACTGATCGCATTTCAGTACATGGTTGAGAAGCTAGAGCCAGGGGTAGTTTATAGTGAGAAGGAAATTAACGAGTTTATTAAGCAGTTCCATGAAGATTTTGCTACCATTCGGCGTGAATTTATTATGCATCAGTTTATGTATCGTGAGAATGATAAATATGAACTTAATCCCCAAGAAATTTGGACACGGTGGGAAGATGTCAAATAATGATCATAAAGTTGTTAACAATTTGTGCCGATTGGAAATATGCAGATTAAGAGGGAGGAATTCGAATATAATAGAATTGTAAGCGTTAACAAAGATAGTTTTTCGAAAGGAGACTTGTCTTATGTTTTTCAAACGCGCAAAAAAACAACCCCAATCCGATCACGTCACCGTTACCTTAAATCAAGTCAAGCAGGCGATCAGACAGTTTGAAGAAGATATGCCTGCACTCATTAATAGAACAGCCTTAATCCTTGACGACAAAAGAATAGATTTGAGCCGACTACAACGATATTTAGGTGGAGTTCCAGACCAAAATTTCTATATGTCACGTGAGACGTATGAAGTTTTCGAGGAACAAGA
>DOJM01000026.1:0-1619 GCA_003529225.1 Paenibacillus sp. | reverse complement strand
AAATACAAAGCCTATAAAGACTGTTCGGTAGAAGGGGAGACAGCTGTTCCTTTTTACAGAATGGTCTTTTCATTGTCTTGAAAGACATAGTACAATAGATTACTGAAAGTTCAATTCTGAAAATCAACAGCATATAAGGGGAATCGCTTGATGAAAGAAGTACAAGCCGTATTATTTGATTTGGATAATACTTTAATGGATCGTGACCATACATTTCGCAGTTTTAGTACTCAGTTTGTTCAGGATTTTCTAGGACATTTGGAAGCTGAAGAAGCACAGAAGGTAATAGAAGATATGATTCACAGAGATGCTGATGGATACCGTGATAAGGACGGGTTCTTCGTAGAGCTAAGCGAGGTACTGCCTTGGGAAACGCCAGCTACGGCTGAACATATTCGTGCGTATTATGATGCAAGCTATATCAATCATGGTGCTACGATGAAGGATGCTGTGGATGTTCTGAAGTACTGCAAGGAGCGCGGTTATATACTTGGTCTGGTTACCAACGGCAAAATAGATATCCAGAACACCAAAATTGATACCCTGGGCCTACGAGAGTACTTCAAGGCTATTGTCATTTCTGGAGAAGTAGGAATCGCTAAACCCGATCCTAAGATTTATCAACTTGCATTAGACAGATTGGGAGTTACTGCGGATCAGACATTGTTTATTGGAGATCACCCGGTGAATGATATCTGGGGTGCAGGGAAAGCAGGGCTACAAGGCGTTTGGCTGCAAAGAAAACATTCCTGGGACGAGCAATTGGACATACAACCTTGGAAGATAATCTACGAGTTGAATGAGCTTAAGTCCATTTTGTAATTTTATCAAAATTTATAGTTGACATTATACGGCAGCGCCGTTTATGATAACAGCATCTTATTTCGGAAGGAGACGATGTTTTATGACAGTTTTAAATGTAATGAACTCAACTGTTGTGGATACGTGTCTTCCGGGAACAGCGGCTGCCGAATAAGTTATTCGTGCAGTTTAGCAGGTAAGCTCTATTACGCTTATTAGAGCCGCGGGAACCGTATTGGGTCCGGTGGCTTTTTTGCGTATATATAGAATTGATAGGGATTGTAGTTAATTGACTATTTCTCTATATATCGCACGGGAAAATGAACTTATCCTAGTATTTAGGATGAGAAATTTTTCTGATTATGTGTACACTTTTTGTCCTTTTCGTCCTAGAAGAGTTCATGAAGTGTGACCGCCGCCGGAGTCGTATATTCCGACGGCTTTTTGTGTTCTCGGAAAATGCTGGCAGTACATGGTGAATAAAGACAAAAACTTAAACAGATCTTTAGGAGGATTCAAATGACTAACATACAGCAATATGGTTGGAATGAAAATTGGAGTTCAAAATGGGATGAAAAGTGGAAAGAGACGGAGGATAAACGGCTTGTTCCCGGAAGAATTGTAGGCGATTTTGGCAGTAAGTATAGGGTGATGACTGATTCGGGAGAGACATGGGGTGAGCTATCAGGCAAGCTGAGACATACGTTTGTCGCCTCAGGTGATTTTCCAGCGATCGGCGACTGGGTGGCTCTTTCAATGCAGGATGGCGGCGAGCATGCGATTTTACATGGGATATTGCCTCGGCATAGTGTCATCTC
>DOJM01000413.1:6266-8186 GCA_003529225.1 Paenibacillus sp. | reverse complement strand
CGACTGCCCCCATTTAATTCATACGTTAACTAGTATGTTGTACTCGTACGACTTGAACCATTATCTTCTTGAACCTGCTGCTGCCTTATTTCACTCCGTTTGCTGACGATACGGGCAGGGATGGTTAACATGGGTGAGCTATTGTTCCGGCTCCATTGAAGCAAACCCCTGCCTGCTGATACTGCAAGAATACCAACCATTACAATGAGAAATATTGGCATCACTGTTCCAGAGAAATCAAACATCCATGAAAGATCCGGGCCCATTCCCATGACATTTTCCCCCTTCATACCCATTAATTCAACCCTTAACTTAGCTTCAGGCACTTCTGTACATGTATATGCCTCTTCTAGTCCAGAAAGCATTAAATTAGTGATACTTCATGCAAAAAGACCACTTCGTTTTCTTAGAAATCAAGAAATCGAGTGGTCTTTAATCATAGTTTTGAGTGATCAGATTAAGCATGAACGAGGTCTAGCAATTGCTTCGTTTCGTCAGTTTCAACATCTAACATACCATTGTCTGCCCAGCATGCTCTGCATTGTTCTTCCGTTTCACACAGGTGAGCGTCATCACAGTTGTAGCAAAGTTGCAGTAGGTTTCTTGTCATATAATCTGTTTCAAAAGTTTTCATTGTAATCTCTCCTATTCGAAAGTTAAGTTTGTGAAAATTTGAACTTGTTCTATGTGTTAAATATATCACACGATCATTTAAATGTCATGTGATTTTTTTCACATCTATAAAGAAAATTTTAATTAAGTTTTTTCCTTATATTCAATCAATCAAAAACAAATTGATTTGGAGGCTGATTCCTTCATATTCAGATAAAAGAAGAAGCTGTTCCATAAGTAGTATCCACTACTTTCGAAACAGCTTCACTCTACTTTACATCACACGCCAACTAATCCCACCATTTGTAGTTTGTAAGAGGATCGAGCGTTTTTGTTCTTTTTTCTCAAGCAAAAGCCACCCCACCTCTGCGGAAATAAACTGCATCTTAATCGTCTCAGGATATTCCTCAAGCTTCGACCGCAGAACACTGCTCTCCTTAAGAGGGAGCCAAGTTTTCCCTTGATTAACGGTATGGTAAAGAGTGTTACCAATAATGGACCAACCAACTTGCGAATTCAGAAACGTCGGAGCACTCTGATGATTCCCTTCGGTTGGACTCTTTAATTCGAAAGGTGCAAATTTCCAGTTATCTCCACCATTAGCGGTAAAGTAACCGTGGTAAGTAATCGTCTTATCTTTATCATTTTGGCAGCCCACAGACATCCAACCATTAGTCTTACTAGCATCGAAGAACTCTGGTTTGCCAGTAATGACTCTGTCACAGCTTTCCAGTTGTTCATTTACCAGAAAAGACTGTCCTGGATTCCAACTCCCACCACCGTCCTTAGTTACAAAGATCTTTGGAAGGGCACCGGTCTGCAAAGTCACAAATCCATCTACACGATTCTTGAAGATCATTCCAGTACTCACACCTGTGAACGGAATCGAATGATTGGGAAGGTTCGGATTATACTGTTCATTCTGCATCACTTCTTCCCATGTGGCCCCACCGTCTGATGTTGAATAAATCGTTTTGCTTTCCTTATTGGGAGTAGCGTTCGCAGAGGTCATCAGCCATCCCTGTGTTAGTGAATTGAAATAAACGGAAGATACATTATTATCATCACCTAATGAAGAGATTTTCCAGCTCTTCCCTCCATCTGTGGTTCGTAGCACTATATTCTCTGTCGTACCAAATGCACTTCTTATAATCCAACCATGATTAGAGTCAGTAAAAAAGATACCTTTTCCATAGACAGGTGTGGAAAGGAACTGCACATTGGGTGCAGGAGAAATATTAGCCCAAGTCGCCCCGTTATTATGGGTAACGTATAAACGAAGTTCATTTTTTGTTACACCCCATACCA
>DOJM01000413.1:5812-6099 GCA_003529225.1 Paenibacillus sp. | reverse complement strand
CATATTTATAATTTAACTTACTATTACGGTAGCCGTATAGAAAATAGATCAGAAGTCCAAGACCCGTCCAAATCAGAAATCCAATCCATGTCTCACTTCCTAGATTATACATCAAATATCCGCATGTTGCCGCACTTAGCAATGGAATGAAGGGTACCCAGGGTACCCTGAACCCTCTTTTCATATTGGGATGAATAACACGCAGGGCAATTACCCCCAAAGAAACGACAAAGAAGGCAAACAGTGTTCCAATGCTTGTTAAGTTAGCCAATCGATCCAAAGGAATA
>DOJM01000413.1:989-5739 GCA_003529225.1 Paenibacillus sp. | reverse complement strand
TCTTAGATAATCCTCGTGGTAAAAGACCATCACGTGAGATTGCGAATAACAGCCGAGTTTGACCGAACAGCATTACGAGCAGTACGGTGGTCATTCCCGCAATAGCTCCAACAGAGATTAGACCCGCTATCATATCTTGATTTACAACACGAAGCGCATAAGAAACAGGATCACTAACATTTAGATCCTTATAAGGTATAATACCCGTTAATACAAGTGAAACTAGTATATACAATACAGAACATATAGCAAGGGATGAAATAATCCCTATAGGCAAATCGCGTTGTGGCTGCTTTACTTCTTCTGCAGCAGTCGATAACGCATCAAAACCTATGTAGGCAAAGAAGACAGTTGCCGCACCGTTCACAACTCCTTGATAGCCAAAGGGTAGGAATGGAGTCCAGTTCTCTGGTTTAACATAGAAAAATCCAGTTACGATAAACAAAAGCACTACAGCTAATTTGATAACAACCATAATGGCATTAAAACGAGCAGTCTCTTTAGTTCCCCGTGTTAGTAAGTAGGAAATTAGTAAAATGATTATTACTGCTGGTAAATTAATAATGGTACCTGCTTCCGCATTATACGCCCCGGATAGTGCTGTAGGAATGTGGATCCCAAAGCCCTCTAAAAGTCCCTGCAAATAGCCAGACCATCCGCTGCTTACTGCAGCTGCTGCAACGCCATACTCTAACACAAGGTCCCAGCCCAAAATCCAAGCGAGTAATTCTCCAAAAGCTACATAACTATAAGCATAGGCACTTCCGGAGACCGGGATGGTCGATGCAAACTCTGAATAACAAAGGGCTGACAGCACGCAGGCAAAAGCGGCTAACAGGAATGAAATGACAAGGCCAGGACCAGCGTGTTCTGCTGCTGCTACTCCTGTCATTACAAAAATACCAGTACCAATAATCGCTCCTACACCTAGCATGGTTAGATCCAACGCACCAAGTGTTTTGTTTAACTTGGTTGCCCCCGAGTTTGAAGGTGCGATTAGCGGTTTTTTGCGGAATAAATTCATTCTTACATTCTCTCCTGTCTAGTCTTGTTGTCAAATTGATTAGAGAATTTCTATTTAGTATGCCCAAAATGGGGTAATGCATTAAATAAGACCTGCTTGAAAACAATAACGTTAGCGATTATGATGGACAAGATTAAAAACTAAAAATTTAAAATACTGAGGAGATGAAATTATGCCCCCGAAACCCAATCGTGTCGTAGTCATTGGTACTGGAGCAGTTGGTACAACAACAGCCTATACATTACTGCTACGGAGACGTATGCCTGAGCTCGTACTTATTGACGTTAATCAAAAGAAAGCCCTTGGAGAAGCATTGGATATGAATCACGGCATGCCCTTTGTTGGTGGTGTGAAGCTATGGGCTGGTACATATGAAGATTGCCGTGAAGCGGATATCATCATTGTAACTGCCGGTGCATCACAAAAACCAGGTGAAACCCGGATAGATCTGCTCCGCAAAAACATTTCAATTTTCAAAGATATCGTTGAAAAAATAACGAAGTATAACCAACATGCGATTCTACTTATTGCTACTAACCCTGTAGATATTTTGTCTTATGCCACTTTAAAAATAAGTGGTTTTGACCGCAGGCGAGTAATTGGTTCCGGTACGGTGCTGGATAGTGCACGCTTTCGCTACCTCATCGGCCGCCACAAAGAAATTGATCCTCGCAGTATTCACGGTCAGATNNGGGGAACATGGAGACTCGGAGCTTCCTGTTTGGAGTCTAGCGAATATTGCCGGGACCGATCTCGGTTTTGACGAAGCAGAACGTGATGAAATATTCCAGGATACTAAAAATGCTGCTTATGAAATTATTGATGCCAAAGGCTCAACCTCTTATGCAATAGCACTAGCACTTGACCGAATCGTAGTCTCCATTCTGCATAATGAAGGTGCTGTATTAAACGTCTCTACTTTATTAAATAACTATAACGGGGTTTCGGATGTCTACCTTGGCGCCCCTTGCATCGTAGATCGAACTGGTGTACGAGAAGTCCTAGATCTTCCATTGAATGAGACAGAAAAAGCTTTATTCCAGAAATCTGCCGAGAAGCTTAAAGCTGAGATTGCTAAGCTAGAACTATAAGCAAATGAATACATGGGGCTCTCCCTAACGTCATGATACATGGCCTAAGGATAGCCCCTTTTTTATGAAAGTACTTTGAATTCTATCAAATCTGGACTTGCAATTTCGACATGGCTTCTTCCTTCTCCCGGCTCGTGATATGTGTGTAAACCGTTGTTGTCTGAATGGAAGAGTGTCCGAGAAGTTCCTGAACCGNNGGTAGCGAAGGAATGTCGTAGCTTATGGCTGGAATATGGACGACGTTGTGCAGCAGGCACATCCCTTTGGAAACGATCGAAGGTGTCCGCAGCGATTTGTTGAATGCCACGTATGGACAACCTGCGTCCTTTTTGTGAAATGAACATAGCTTCCTCTTTACTGCGCCAAGGATTTAATCGTTCTTCTATTGCCAGATCGAGAAAAGGTACCACATCCTCTGGAATCGGTACATTACGCCATTTACGTCCCTTACCGAACACTCGAAGCGAATGTCTTTCTACATTATAATCACTTAAATTAAGCGTGTGGACTTCCCCCACCCGAAGCCCCATATAGGACATGAGTAAAAAAACTGCTAAATTCCGACCTTTGTATTTCCCATCTATAGAAGATAAAAATCGCCCCAGGTCACCTTCATCTAAGTAGACCGGTTCGCGATTGATCTCAGTTTTAGATTTCTTAATCCCAGCTGCAGGATTGGTTAGAAGCAATTCCAGCTCAATTAATGCCTTAAAAAAACAGTTAATTGAGGCATGCTTCCGGTTACGGGTAGCATCACTTACTCCACGTTCACGCACTGACGTAAGAAAAGAAATAACATGTAGCTTCTTTACGGACTCTAGCTTTTTACCATTCAGACTTTCTAAAAACTGTTTTACATCCACTAAATAGGATTTCTGCGTATAGGGAGTGTAACCGGCATCCTTCATCCAGATTAAAAAAGCCTCAAGCCCCTCTTCGTAGTCTTCACTCCACTCATTCATGGCTTCGAGCCTCCCTTGATTTCGACAATCTATTGTACCATAGAATAGCTACGAGACTTAAACTTAGCTGCTCCATTTTTCAGCATGCTTTTGTACAGATTTTAAAAACTCTGTTAGAACAGGAGATTTCCATTTCTTATGATGATAGGCTATTTGAGTAGCCACACGCTGCGATTCATCATTCCAATTCAACCTAGCTAACTTCCCTTCCGTTAANNCGTTAATTCGTTGTTTACTGTAATCATTGGAATAAAAGCGATGCCTAGACCAGCCATAACACATTGCTTGATCGCCTCGATACTCCAAAACTCTAACGTAGGGTCAGGAAATACCCCGTGTCTGTTTAAATGATGTTCAAACAAAGTGCGGTAGCTACAACCGGTTTCCGTATGCAATATCGTTACTCCCTTAAGATGAACCGGCTCTACCTTTGAAAGACTAATTAAGGGATGATCCGGCGGGGCGATCAGGGTCATTTGTTCATGTACCAGTGTTTCTATATTCAGATCTTTATCTTCCGTCTCTGGTTGCAGTAGGAAGGCCAAATCTAATTCACCGGATCGAACTAAATCCGTTAGCTCCCAGCAGGCCCCAGGCTTCAGAAGAATTTGGACCTTTGGATATTTCACGCGAAATTCCTTGATAATGCCTGGCAAACGAAAAGCAGCCAGAGATTCTGGTGCACCAATCCGTAAAGACCCTGTTAGTTCACTCTCGGAGCGAAGAGCATCTTGCGCTAGAGAGTGCATTCTGGAGATCTCTTGAGCGAATGGGAGTAAACGGCGACCAGCATCGGTAAGGATGATCTTTTTACTGATCCGGTCAAATAAAGGCTGACCAATTTCAGTCTCTAGGGCTTGAATTTGTGCGGTAATACTGGATTGTGCATAATCAAGCTTCTGTGCAGCGCGTGTGAAGCTCCCTGTCTCCACTACGACTATAAAAGTAAAAAGATGACGTGATTCCATACGTGCCCCCTGAATAATAGTACCCATCGGATTTTCGAATGGATACTATTCAAAAAATCTATTTTTCCAATGGATCTATTATCTGCTACTCTATAAAAAAAGACAATGAAAGCAGGATTAAGAATCATGAAAGATTCAAGTTCAACCACATTACGAAGAAACATCGGCATGCCGCAAGCCATAGCTCTTTATATCGGCGCTGTATTGGGCTCGGGAGTCTTAATCGTTCCCGGACTGGCTGCAGAAATGGCAGGTCCCGCTTCATTTCTGGCATGGGGATTTATGACGCTGTTGATTTTGCCAATGGCCTTATCGATGGGCTTGCTCTCTGCCAAATTTCCTAACGCAGGAGGCGTGTCCCACTTCGTCACCCTTGCTTTCGGACCTAAAGCCGGATCTTTAGTGGGCTGGTTTTTTCTAATGTCCGTTCCGATTGGTGCGCCTGTCGCTGCGCTGACCGGAGCTGGTTATATGACAGCCGCAATGGGCTGGGATGAACCTGCGAGAATTACTATCGCTGCGGTGATGTTGGCCATTGGGCTAATTACAAACTGGATTGGTATGCAAGTGGCGGGAAAGGTACAAATTGCTGTAGTGATTGCGATTGTAGCTGTTCTCGTCTTCTCGTTTGCTACTGCGCTTCCTCGAATGGAGGTTGAACACTTCACTCCCTTTGCCCCACACGGATGGATGAGCATTGGACAG
>DOJM01000413.1:293-962 GCA_003529225.1 Paenibacillus sp. | reverse complement strand
TATTATTGTAGGTGTTCTATATTTCTTATCCGCTTTAGCAACGGTTGGCACACAAAGCTACCTTAAAGGTGGGTCGAGCACTTCACTTGTCTGGATCATCAGCCAGCCCCTTGGACGCTGGGGAGGATTTATCGCAGGACTTACAGGTCTCTTCATCTGTACCGCCACCATTATCGCTTATGCCGGTGCTGCCTCGCGTGTGGCTTATGCGTTATCACGTCAGGGCTACGCACCGCAATGGATGGGGAGACTATCCAAACCATATCATACCCCTATCGGTGGGATAGCTTTCCTGCTCCTCTGTTTTGTAACGGTCATGTCACTGTACAGCAGCGGATTGATATCTATCACTACTTTGATCCAGTTTCCAAATGCGACATTTATCCTGACTTATATCGGAGGCTGTGCTGCAGGGATACGCCTACTTAAGGGAAGTAGATTAGGCGTAACGATTAGCTGGATCTCTTTTCTAGCTACCGCTGCCGTGTTTCCTTTTACAGGCTGGGCAATAGGCTATCCGTTACTTATTACTTTGATGTTTATTTTGATCTTCCGTATCAAACATAAACAAGCGGTTGCCGGAATGGAGGAAATAAGTCGAGAAATTCATGATGACCAACGAAATGCATTATAAAAGATCAAAAACCTGTAAACAGTCTTTCATCTCGG
>DOJM01000413.1:0-204 GCA_003529225.1 Paenibacillus sp. | reverse complement strand
GCAGCGCAGAAATTTGCCGATGATAATTCCAAACCTCCGTTCCTTCCTGATCTTGGACCAGAAAAAGGCCGTGAAACGGTAGATACTGTACAATCCAGTGAGATATATAAACCTGAAGTCGAAATTGAAGATCTTTTGGTGCCAGGAGGACCTAATGGTAATGTTTCCATAAGAATTGTCCGGCCCCCTAGCCCCTCTTCCACG
>DOJM01000536.1:7435-7671 GCA_003529225.1 Paenibacillus sp. | reverse complement strand
ACCAGCATGGACGTTTCGGTTCATTCGGAGGGCGCTTCGTGCCCGAAACTTTGATGACTGCATTGATTGAGCTGGAGGAAGCCTATCAGAAGTATTCGGCGGACCCGGCTTTTCAAGAAGAAATAGATTATCTATTAAAGCAATATTCCGGACGGGAGACCCCGCTGTATTATGCGGAACGTCTAAGTAAACATCTGGGAGAAGCAAAAATATATTTGAAGCGTGAAGATTTGAAT
>DOJM01000536.1:5564-7370 GCA_003529225.1 Paenibacillus sp. | reverse complement strand
CTGCTACAGTTGCAGCTCTGCTTGGTATGGAATGTAAGGTGTTTATGGGGGAAGAGGATACTCGTCGCCAGGCACTCAATGTATTCCGTATGAAGCTGCTTGGTGCTGAGGTGATTCCCGTTACTTCCGGATCGCGCACCTTAAAAGATGCCGGAAACGAAGCGCTACGCTACTGGGTTAGCAATGTGGAAGATACTTTTTATATCCTCGGTTCTGCCGTAGGCCCACATCCTTATCCGATGATGGTTCGTAACTTTCAGCGGGTTATTGGTGATGAGACGCGGCGCCAGATTCTGGAGGCTGAAGGAAGGCTGCCAGATGTGCTCGTAGCTGCTGTAGGTGGCGGTAGTAATGCTATCGGCATGTTCTATCCATTCGTAGAGGATAAAAGTGTCGGTATGATTGGTGTTGAGGCAGCAGGCAAAGGAATTGACACACCATTTCATGCGGCGACGATGAGTAAGGGGACTCATGGCGTATTCCAGGGTTCGATGAGTTACCTTCTGCAGGATGAACATGGTCAAGTAACAGAGGCTCATTCCATCTCCGCAGGTCTGGATTATCCTGGCGTAGGTCCTGAACACTCCTATTTAAAAGATATCGAACGCGCAAAATATGTTCCGATTACAGATGCAGAGGCACTCGATGCATTGAAGCTGTTATGTGTAACGGAAGGTATTATTCCAGCTTTAGAGTCAGCACATGCGATAGCCCATGTAGTGAAGATGGGTCCAACCCTTACCAAGGATGATATTGTTGTTATCTGCCTGTCAGGCCGGGGAGACAAAGATGTGGAATCGATCATGGCCTACACAGAAGGGAAGGGAAACGAATGATAACCGAGACTACAAACCGAATGGATTTGGTATTCCGGAAGCTTAAGGCTGAAGAACAGACGGCATTAATTCCTTTTCTGACGGTTGGAGATCCTGATCTGGAGACTACTCTTGCCATCATTGCAGAACTGGAGGCGGCAGGTGCAGACATTCTGGAGCTAGGAGTACCTTACTCTGATCCGCTAGCAGATGGCCCTGTCATTCAGCGAGCGTCTGCACGAGCTCTGCGGGGTGAGGTTCACCTGCGTACCTGTATGGAGACCGCGTTAAAAGCTCGTCAAGCCGGAAGCAGCTTGCCCTTTATTTTGTTTTCCTATTACAATCCTATCCTGCAAATGGGGCTGGATACATTTTTCGCAGAACTGAACGCTCATGAGATTAGTGGCCTTATTATTCCAGATCTTCCTGTCGAGGAATCAGAGGAGATGCGTCGCCGGAGTAGTGAGGTTGGCGTTAATCTCATTCCACTAGTTGCTCCGACCTCAAGTGAACGTATTGCGAAGATTGTCTCAGGTGCGAGTGGGTTTATCTATTGTGTATCCTCGTTAGGTGTGACAGGGGAACGATCCACTTTCCATGCTGNNATGTAGAGGCATTTATTGATTCCGTGCGTCAAGCTACGGATCTGCCAGTGGCTGTAGGATTTGGGATCTCAACTGGGGAACAGGTTGCCCGCTTTTCACAGATTTGCGATGGTGTTGTAGTAGGTAGTGCGATTGTTCGCAAAATTGAAGAGGTCATTCCGCTGCTAGATAATCCCGCTACACGGAATGAAGGGCTGTTGCAAATTCGAAAATTTGTGGCACAATTAAAAAGACCATAACAGTGTCATTTTGACCTGTGTATAGTGGAGTAATCAATTATGGAGAGCGAGGACTATTCATGAATCCAAAACCGAATATAGTTAATCTTCCTGTCTACAAACCAGGGAAACCTATAGACGAAGTTAAGAAGGAGCTCGGCTTAAGTG
>DOJM01000536.1:4328-5542 GCA_003529225.1 Paenibacillus sp. | reverse complement strand
ATATCCAGACGGATCGGCCGTTGAGTTGACGGCAGCACTTGCCAACCGTCTTGGTGTGAATAGCGATAATATTATTTTTGGCTGTGGTTCTGATGAGATTATTGCTCTTATTGCTCGTGCCTTCTTCTTGAAAGGTGATGAGACAATTATGGCTGACCAGACCTTCTCTGTGTATAAGAGTAACGCAGAAATCGAAGGCGCTGTATCCATTGAGGTACCACTTGTAAATGGTACACATGATCTGGATGGGATGCTGGCCCGTATTACGGACCGTACGAAGGTTATCTGGATCTGTAATCCGAATAACCCGACAGGAACGATTGTACCAGAGGAAGCCTTGGTTTCTTTCCTTGCTGCTGTTCCTTCCAATGTAATGGTTGTCCTTGATGAAGCATACTGTGAGTACGTAACAGATCTTTCTTACTCAAACGGTATCCAATTATTAAATCGGTCTAAGAACCTGGTTGTGCTTCGCACATTCTCCAAAATTTATGGTTTAGCTGCTATGCGTATTGGATACGGTGTTGCGAGTCCTGAGATCATTTCGTTGATCAACAAGGTACGTGAGCCTTTTAATACCTCTCGTCTTGCGCAAGCTNNGTCGTCTTAATAGCGCGGGTATTGTCCAATTACAAGGTGAATTCAAACGTCTGGGCCTTGAATCCTTCCCTGCACACGGGAACTTCATTATGGTAGATGTTCGTAAACCTGCAACCGAGGTTTTCGATGCTTTGATGCGTAAAGGAATCATAGTAAGAGCGGGTCATCAAGTTTACCCTACTTATATTCGTGTTACTGTGGGCTCTGCTGAACAGAACAAAGTGTTTATAACTGCGCTGGAACAAACGCTTATAGAGTATGGTGTGCGCGCTTAGTAATAAATAGCAAGACTAGACTAATAAAGGCAGGTAGTTCAAAGAACATGACGACAAAAATAGCTATATTCGGTGTCGGTCTGATCGGAGGCTCACTGGCCCTTTGCTTTAAAGGCAAGGAGGGCCTGACCATCGTAGGACATGCCCACCGTCCTGAATCCGCGAGTAAATATATAAGCAGAGGTGTGGTTGATCAAGCCACGCTTTCTGTTGAAGAAGCGGCACATGATGCTGATTTCATTTTTTTATGTGTGCCAGTAGGGATGTTAGAGGATTATCTGCAGCAATTAAGTAAATTGCCTCTAAAACCCGGCTGCATTATTACAGATGTAGGAAGCA
>DOJM01000536.1:3330-4320 GCA_003529225.1 Paenibacillus sp. | reverse complement strand
TCATTAGATATTCCAGGAGTACATTTTATCGGCGGAGCCCCCATGGCAGGATCAGAGCGCCCAGGTGTTGAGGCAGCTTCATCACTGCTATTTGAGAATGCCTATTATGTGTTGACGCCTCCTCCAGAAGTACCAGACGATGCTTATCATGCACTGGAGTCTTTACTACACCACACAAGAGCGCAGATTGTACGCCTTGATCCAGAACGTCATGATGAGATTGTAGGTGCCATTAGTCATTTACCGCATATTATTGCTGTTGCTTTGGTAAATCAGATTCGTGTCTATGACGATACTGACTCCTTATATAGCACGTTAGCTGCAGGGGGCTTTCGGGATATCACTCGGATTGCGTCCAGCGATCCTATAATTTGGCGAGATATTTTGTTGAACAATCGTTCCGTAATGCTTNNAGGTTTCTTCTTTTGTTCGTCTACTGGAAGGTGCAGATGGCGTAGGGATTGAAGAGGCATTTCAAGAAGCGAATGGCTTCCGCAGTCAGTTGCCTGAACGGCGTAAAGGCATGATAGCACCTTTATTCGACCTACATATTGATGTACCGGATCATCCGGGGATTATCGGTCGTATCGCTACTGAGCTGGGGAACCAAGGCATTAACCTTAGCAACTTACAAATCATCGAGAGTCGTGAAGATGTGCCGGGTATTATGCGCCTATCTTTTCGTCAGGAGAACGATATGGAACGAGCGAAAGTGCTTCTGCAGCAGCACGATTATACCGTATATGTGTAGTTAGTAGCCCTTCCAATATGGAGGGGCTTTTATTTCGTTATGGGATCTGAAAGAGCATAACGCTAAGGTCAGCTACTGCTTCAAGTGGATGTAGTAGAGGGTATTAATAATGAGTGGGGCTAATACAGTGCTTACAGGACAAAAAAAGACCGCTTACAAAGTAAGCGGCTACAGTTCACAATAGATTGGAACCGTGTAGTATTTGGATAGGAGTGGAGAGAAACCATACTGTACTTTTG
>DOJM01000536.1:0-3247 GCA_003529225.1 Paenibacillus sp. | reverse complement strand
GATCTGGTATATTTCTAGATTCGTTATATAATTTATATGCTTTTAGAAATATGCCATTTTTCTTTTTATATTCATCACAATCATCATGCCTTAATTATTGGGTGTTTGAATATACATAGGTGTATTTCAAAATTGAAGAACGGATAAGTTGCACGTCATATATTTTCCCTTAAATTTCCACAAGCAACGGTTGTCTTACATAAAAGGTCGACAATATCGTTTCTTCTTGTAAATAAACTAAAAAGTTGAAGTAAGCCACCGCAACTTTTAAAGCCCAAACCGGTATAATAAGTACGGACCGGACGGGAAAAGACGTGCAAGGGCGAGGAGGGCCAATCTCACCATGACGGATTCCCAGTTGATCCAGGAAATCAAACAAGGCAACACAGAATTATATTCAGAATTAATGCGTCGTTATCAACGAAAAATATTGGCATTTGTATATCATATGCTTAGAAACTCACAAATGGAGCTAATTGCAGAGGACCTTTGTTCGGAGACTTTCTACAAGGCATTCCGTAGCTTGCATTCCTTTCGAGAGGTAGATGCTTCCTTTTCAACATGGTTGTACACTATTGCTCGTAATACCGTGCTAAGTGAGCTTCGTAAGAATCGTGCCGGAAATGTATCCCTAGAAGAGAGTGGATATACTCCCGTTGCACCGTTTGAAGTAGCGCCTGAGCAGGCTGCATTGCGTAAAGAACGGATGAATTTGGTTCGTGAGGCAATTAATAATCTTCCGGAGAAACAACGCTCTGCGCTAATCCTGCGTGAATACGATCAGATGGATTATCAAGAAATTGCAGAAATTTTGGATCAGAGTGTAAGCTCCGTGAAATCATTGTTGTTTCGTGCCAGAAGTAGTGTGAAGCTTCAACTCGAATCCTATTTCAATGAGCCTGAAGTTGAAGAGCAGGTTGAGAGGGTGTAAGGCGAATGAATTGCAGGGAAGCGCAAGAATGTATTCCGCTCTTGTGGGACGCTCCCCCCACACATCCTAGGCGGATTTTGCTTGAACAACATATTGAAACTTGTCCTTACTGCGCTGCTGAATGGTCTCTGTGGCAAGAGAGTAGCCAGCTTATGCATGATTTGAAAGAAGAGATTAGTGAAGAGCGTGCAGAAGTTATAAATGTTAAAGTTATGGAGCGGATTTATCTAGAGAGTCCTTGGTTGATGCCAGGGGATGGGAAATCCGCAGGGACATCTGCCATTGTTCGCCATAGGCTTAGTCTCTGGATCGCTTGCTTCCTGGCGGTATTTTTGTCCAGTGTTCTTTACTTTACTATGTTTAGAACACCTGCTGATATCACTGTGGCTCNNCGTTGCTGGCTCTATGGAATGGACATCCACTTATCCCATTTTAGGCTCTGAAGGTGGGATTATTGAACCACTTGTAGTAAATATGAGACCTACTCATCCTCAATATTGGATGATGTTATCCATGCTTGGCGTGGGTTTTGCAGTGTTTTCGTTAACCCGTCTGAATCGATATCGCAGATCATAAAGGGTCTATTGATGTATGACTTAGCTATTTGGGTATATAATAGTGTTAAGAACGATGTGGGAGTCCCTTTATGTAAAGATAAGGGGCTTTTTTTGTATTCTAATGCGCATAAAAGAAGACATTTTTATTCATCCATGTTACATTAAGAGACAAATACTTTGGTGAAAAGGGGGAGGCAATATGCTAATCGGCTTGATACGCCATGGATTGACGGACTGGAATGCAATTGGAAAGATACAGGGGCAAGGTGATATTCCGCTTAATGATGAAGGACGGATGCAAGCTGCTATGCTTGCTGACCGCTTATTACAAGAGCCGTATCGCTGGGATTATTGCATTACAAGTAACCTTTCCCGGGCAGCAGAGACAGGCAAGATTATCGCTGATAAAANNGATCCTGATCATCGGATTCGGGAACGTGCCTACGGGCAAGTAGAAGGGCTTACTGCCGCTGAACGTGAAGAGAAGTGGGGGAAAGATTGGAGCCAGCTTTCACTTGGTCAAGAAACTGACGAAGAGCTTCAAGCGCGTGCACTTGCCTTTATGGAAGATATTTCGGCGCAGCATCCCAATCGGAACATATTAGTCATATCTCATGGAGGGTTCCTCGCTCAACTGTATACTGTATTTTACAAAGATAAGTATTCTGAGCGAATTGGAAATTTATCTTTGACGATTTTGGAGAAGAAAGAACAGGAATGGAACCCTATTTTATATAATTGTACTCGCCATATCCTGCAAAATCAGCGTTAACCCGTGCATCGGGTTATTTTTTTTGCGCAAAGGGGAATAAAAAGGGCTGTATTTCCCATAATGGTAGTAAAACGGTGAGGCGATAAAACATGAATCTGGCGGATATGCTCACTTATGCAGATATTGGACAGCTGACCGCCATAGCGGGACGCTACCGGTGTGAATGCAAGCAGAATTCCAAACATGACTTGATCCAGAGTATTCTGATTATGCTTGGAAGCAGAAGTTTTATGGAGTCTCATATCCGGGAATGTGCTCCNNATGAACGCTGCTACTTTAGTCTGGAAGATTTGTTGGCTGTAGCTAGACAGGCTTCTTTTGATACTCCAGAAGGAAAGACCGGAGGCTTCCGGGAAATGGTTTCTCGTTTCAAAAGCGCAGGCTGGCTCTTTAGCGGTTCCTCCCAGCAAACCAGATACTTGTTCCAAGTGCCTAAAGACTTAAAAGAGCGCTTTCGTGAGACGATGAGCGCGCATATCAAGGATAAGGTTACGGTTAGCTCTGAACCAGCCATGTATCGAAATGAAGGAGAATTGTTATTAAGTGATCTGGTTATGCTTCTAAGATATATCAAGGAAAATGAGCCAGAGCTGAATCAGGAAGGGGCAATGTATAGGAGGTATCAGCAAGGATTGATGAATGCACTTCATATTCCGGAGGATCTTCTTAGCAAAGGCGGCTGGAGATTTGGTTATGGTAGGGCATGTGAGCATTATCCACCTAGATTAGCGCTCCTGTATGATTATGTTCGTCATCGCCGCTGGATCACTGAAGAAGGTTTTCGGCTAAGGCTTACAGCAACAGGAGAGGCAGTGTTGGCTGATGGGAAATGTGACTCGTTGATGCAGATATTCTCTTTTTGGTTAAAACTATATAAGGGGGCTGTACCAAACCTGCCTTCACTTGTGTATTGGGTAAGCATTAGTGCTGGGAATTGGGTGAGCGTACCTTCATTAGTGGATGGTATAGGGTGGTTAATTAAACCAT
>DOJM01000539.1:6738-9114 GCA_003529225.1 Paenibacillus sp. | reverse complement strand
TCCGTATTCGTGATGTGACTTGTGAATATTCACCGCGCTATGGCAGGATCAATGGCTTAGATTTTGTTCAAGAATTTGAATTCGTTCCCCCCTCACAGTTCCGGAATCAACTAGACGAATTAGAAATCGTTTTCTTTCCAAATGAGGATGGCATTGAATTGCTTCTGCAGATTGATCGCAAGGCACGTGGTTTAGCTGGGTTGTTCGCCGATGCGCTTGATACAGATGAGAGTTTTGTGAAGATACGTTTCGATCACAATCAACTTGCTTACGGAGTTGACTATGTAGCTGATCAACTGCTCGAAACGATCCATAAGCACGTATAAACGAATGTAGTAAGAGGACTATATAAGAGAGGGGGAACCCCTCTTTTTTTTGTTTTTTATAAAGAAAAATTTATTTATATGAAGGAATGAACTAAATGGACAGGATAAACGTACTATAGTAAAACTATCCTAACAACGTATGAAACGGTAGGCATTGATTGCATGATGAAAGTTACTAATACGAATACGAACGGAGAGGGAGTGCCAAGATGTTGACAATAAAGCATTTTACCAAGAGCTATAAGGGCGGTAAGAAGGCAGTGAATGACTTGAACTTAGTGGTCGAAAAAGGCGATATTTATGGCTTTATCGGTCATAACGGCGCGGGGAAAACAACGACGATTCGGGCAGTAGTAGGTGTTCTTGATTTTGAAGAGGGGGATATCGAAATAGGTGGACATTCCATCAAAAAAGATCCTTTAGCCTGCAAAGCGATCACTGCGTATATTCCAGATAATCCAGATCTATACGATCATCTGACCGGCATTCAATACTTGAATTTTATTGGTGATCTTTTTAGTGTATCGAAAGCAGATCGGGAGTTGCTGATAAAGAAATATGGTGATGAATTTGAGATTACATCTCATTTGGGGGATTTAATCTCCTCGTATTCTCATGGTATGAAACAGAAGCTCGCGATCATCTCAGCACTGATACATAAACCGAAGTTATTAGTGCTGGATGAGCCTTTTGTGGGACTTGATCCAAAAGCGGCACACACGCTTAAAAAAATCATGACGGAGATTTGCAGTCAGGGCAGTGCGATCTTTTTTTCAACGCATGTACTGGATGTAGCGGAGAAGCTCTGTAATAAGATTGCCATTATCAAAGCGGGAGAATTAATTACGCATGGGAAAACAGAAGAGGTGAAGGGTGACAGCAGCCTTGAAGATGTATTTTTGGAGTTGATTAAGCATGATTAATATCTGGAGATTGACGAAGATTCAGCTGATCTCTTCCTTTGGGTTAAATAAAGCTTTGCACACACGTGATGTGAAAGAAAGACGAAAAATGCTGTGGCTGACCATCGGGATCCTAATTGGAATTGTTATGATGGCTGTGGTTTCATTTGGTTATAGCTATATGATAGCAGAGACCCTTGAACAAATTGGCCGGCCAGAGCTGCTGCTTGCGATAATGACGGCCGTTACTTGCTTAATCGGATTTTTTACAACGATTTATAAGGCAAGTGGTGTATTATTTGGCTCCAAAGACTACGATCTCGTAATGTCGCTGCCAATCAAAACGAGTCATATTGTAGCAAGTCGGGTGGCTCAGCTTTATGTGTTAAACCTATTCTTCTCTTTGATGGTGATGGTACCTGCAGGCATTGTTTATGCTATCAAGGTGAATCCCGGCGTACTATATTATTTTTATTTTTTGATTACACTGTTATTTATTCCATTAGTGCCGATCATAGCTGCAACGATTATAGGTGCTCTGACCACCTGGGTTTCCTCAAGATTTAAAGGAAGTCGTATAATAACGCTCATCCTAACTTTTGTTGTAATTATTGCTATAATTGTTGGTTCAGGTCAAATAAATGATAACAATCCACAATTACTTGCGGATATGAGCGCTCAAATCGCTGATCAAATTTACAACTTGTATCCTTTGACACTTATGTATGTAAATGCGGTTTGCTCGTTTCAGTTTGATTCCTTAGTATTGTTTATTGGGTTTTCGCTGATTTCTTTTATGCTGTTTACCATCGTGCTTGGTAGCAAATATAAAGCGATCCACACAGGTCTTACGACTTCTTTTTCAAAAAATAAATATCAAATGAAATCACTTGCAGTATCCTCACCGCTTTACACATTGTATAAAAAAGAGCTGCGTCGCTATTTTAGTTCTTCTATCTATGTACTTAACACGAGTATAGGCATGGTTATGTTACTTGTGATGGCAGTCGCCTTGTTGTTCATTAACGCAGAGCAACTAGGACAGCTTGTTGAGATCCCAGAACTTTCAAATTATCTAAGCCGACTGGCTCCACTGTTCGTTTCCATTTTTGTAACTTTAAGCTGTACGACATCAAGTTCCATCTCGC
>DOJM01000539.1:0-6705 GCA_003529225.1 Paenibacillus sp. | reverse complement strand
CATGATATCTCTAGATACAGGATGGATGGAAAGTTTGCTATTACTGGTTATTCCCGTCTTATATGCTTGTCTTACTGCAATGATAGGTGTGCTCGTTAACTTGAAGTTACCTAAACTGGAGTGGACAAATGAAGTATCGGTAGTCAAACAAAGCGCATCCGTCTTAGTGGCGATGTTAATAGGGGTTATAAGCTTACTGATTCCATTTGGTTTGAGTCTTCTTCTAGCCGATCTGAATGGTAATCTCATTTTGTTTGGTATTGGATTGTTGATATTAGTGGTGTGTGGTGCGATGTATCGATACATTCAGTCCAAAGGGGAGCTTTTATTTCGGGCGCTTTAAATCATAGGGTTATCCCGAACAGTCAGAAAATGGCTGCTGCTGGGTAACCTATTTTTTTGTGGGGTTCGCTTTGGAATTTTGTGGTATAGTATCGTGCTCTACCAATATTTTAGCAGTGTTTATAGCTTCAATCCTTGGTATAATTCGAAGATTATATCCGAGGAGGATCATCTCGTGAACAATAGATTTGGTAGATTTGCAGTCTTAACAATCGTTATAGTGCTTGCAGCCGGAATATTTATTCAACATATATCGGCTGATGATGAGGCGCCTTTTAAGGATATAGATACTAGTTATGCTAAAAATGAAATCATAGATTTGTATCACCGCAATATATTAACCGGTACAACGGCGAAAAGCTTCTCACCTACTAAATCGATTACTAGAGCGGAATTCATTACGGTTCTTGACCGTCTGCTAAAGCTTGATCCGGCAGTCAGTCCAGTATCTCCTTATACAGATGTAGCTAAAAAAGCTTGGTATTACGGCTGGATACAGGCAGCTGTTCAGCTTGAGCTGGCTAACGGCACATCGGCAACTACTTTCGCGCCGGCAAAAGCAGTTACAAGGCAGGAAGCGGCTGTATGGATGGCCAAAGCTTTAAAGCAAACAAACCATACTTCTGCTCTAACTTCGTTCAATGATCGAAATAAGATTGCTAGCTGGGCAAGATCAGCTGTTGCTACTGTAAATGATCTAGGTTTGATGAAGGGGGATAATCGCANNCTGATGATGAGCCGGAGGATCGAATCGTTATGGGCTGGCAATATGAGCAGACGACGGCACAATACGAGAATACGGTTCTGAAATCCAACGTTAACACCTTATCACCACGGTGGTATTATGTAGGGAAAACAGGTGCAGTAACGGATTCAACGGATGCTTCGCTGATCACATGGGCAAAGAAGAATAATAAGAAAGTATGGGCGATGGTAGGCAATCGATCGGATCAAGAAGCGACCCATCAAATGTTGTCGAGTGTAGCCACAAGGAATACGGCAGTAAATCAATTAGTAGCTTTAGTGAGCAAATATAGATTAGATGGACTAAACATTGATTTTGAGAATGTTGCGCCAGATGATCGTGCGTATTTGACCTCGTTCATTACATTATTAGCTGAGAAAATGCATGCTCTTAACGCGACGCTGTCGATAGACATCTCTCCTGATCTTGGAACAGATTGGACAGATGCTTTTGACTACGCTGCACTAGGTAAGCAAGTGAACTATATGGTGATGATGGGTTATGACGAACATTATGATGGGAGTAAGCTTCCAGGGCCCAATGCTTCTATTCCTTTTGATCAACATGCAGTGGATACTGTACTAAAGGTAGTACNNCATAAGGTTATATTGGCACTGCCTTTATATAATCGTGACTGGACATTGAATCAGAATGGTGCGGTTTCATCTTCGAAGTATATCTCGCTTCCGGAGCAAAATCAGATTATTAGTAACTATGGAATGAAACCCGTTTGGAATGAGACTTTAGGACAATATGTTGCCAACTATTCAAAGCAGTCCATAAAGCACACGATCTGGATTGAGGATGGCCGTTCATTAATAGCAAAATACGATTTAAGCGTTAAGAGCAATCTAGCCGGAATCGCTTATTGGTATATAGGTGGGGAAAGCGCAGATATATGGTCTAGCGTAAGTAATGCAGAGAAATTTTACAATTATTCCTTTTAAAAAGAAAGACTGGATGGCAGATGGATAACAATAAACAAAACGATTTATCGGTGTTAGGCACTATGTTGACAATCTCAACTTTTTTAATTATCCTTAAAACGTTAATGAATTTAATATAATTTTCGTATAACTCCAATAATATGGTTTGGAGGTCTCTACCAGGAACCGAAATTCCTGATTACGAAGAAAGTACAAGATTTGTATTTTCTCCGTAGTTAGGAATTTTTTTGTGAAAATTATTATAATCGCAGCCGAAATCGTTCGAGTTTAACCGAGTTCCAAGGTCATTCATTTGACATGCTGATTAGTCTTATAACGGTAGTATTCAGTCGGTACTTGCTGATGAATGCTATCTTTATATAAAATTTACATAAAAGGAGAATGAACAGCATGCAGAAATTTGCTCCAAAGCGTTATATCGGACTGTTGCTCACATTCATGTTATGCGTGACGGCCCTCATCACGCCTCTCTCTAGTAACAAAGTTCAAGCCGCAGAGGCAGAACCGGAAACAACCATAACACTGCTCGGAACGTCGGATATCCATGGAAGGTTTATGCCTTGGGATTACGCGCTTGACGGCCCGAACAAGACGGGCAGCTTGACTCAGCTGTACACGATTGTCAAAAAGGTTCGTGAAGAGAATCCGAACACGATTTTGCTCGATGCAGGAGACATGATACAAGATAACTCTGCAGAGTTGTTTAATGATCAACCGAAGTCACCTATGATGGTAGCTATGAATGAGATGAACTATGACGCATGGGTAATGGGAAACCACGAGTTCAATTTTGGGCTTGATGTGTTAGAGAAAATCTCCTCGCAATTTAAGGGACAACCCTTAGTTGGAAACGTATTCAAAGAAAATGGTGACCGGTATATGCCGGCTTATACCATTATTGAGAAGGCCGGGGTCAAAGTTGGCATTATCGGCATGAATACACCTATGATTACTGAGTTTGAAAAGGGAACCGACCACTTAGACGGAATTATCGTGAAGGATCCTGTAGAAGAAACAAAAAAAGCTATCGCTGAGCTAAAAGGCAAGGTGGATGTTATTGTTGNNGGTACAGGTGTAACGGATATCGCGAATGCGAATCCCGAACTGACTGCTATTTTCGCTGGACATATGCACACCCTAGTTGAATCGAAAACAGTGAACGGCGTGCTCATTTCTGAACCTAATAAATATGGATCACATATTTCGCGTATCGACCTGAAGTTCACGAAGCAAGGCGATAAAGTGGTTCTGAAAGACAAACAAGCAAAGGCGCTGGCAGTAAAATCCTCTGACGGTTCGTTTGAGGAATCCGATGCTGGACTAGAGGGCATTTTACAGCCATTCCACGAGTTCGCACGTGCGGACGCGAATACCGTTGTCGCTGAACTGAAGGGAACAAACCTTGTCCCATCCAATGAAATGAAAGGCATTCCTGCTGTTCAAACCCAAGAGACGCCGTTATCGGACTTCTTCAGCGAAGTGATGCTTCACTATAGCAAGGCCGATGTCGTCGCCCACCAGATTGATAATGATAAGGCTAAACTAGACGTTGGGCCGATTAAGAAAAAAGATATTGCTTACAATTATCAATTCGCGCTTGGTGAAGTTACGGTGTACCAGGTAACAGGCAAAGATTTAAAAGACTATATGGAATGGGCAGTAGGTTATTTCAACTCGACGCGTCCAGGCGATGTAACCATCAGCTTCGATTCCAAGAGACGTGCCTCGAAATACAGCACCAATGATTTCTTTGGTGGCGTATCTTATGATGTTGATTTATCCGAGCCTTATGGAAGCAGAATTAAGAACCTGAAGTATGCGAGTGGGATTTCCGTGAAAGCNNACGCTGAAGCTTGGAATGAACGCCTACCGAATGGAAGCCCTGAAAGCTAAAGGTGGCGCTCTGGAAGGAAGAATATTCAAGCAGCTCTGGTCTTCTAAAGATGCTACTGCCTATGGCGAAGATAAAGGTACCATTCGAAATCTCTCAATCGCTTATTTGAAAGATGTAAAAAAAGGCGTGTACGAACCAACAATCCATCATAATTGGAAAGTGACAGGTGTCGATACGACAGCACCAGCACGTGCAGATGTTGTGGAGTTAATCAATGATGGTATTCTATCTGTTCCAACAACGGGAGATGGTAAATATTCCAATATAGCTTCCATTAACATTCTAGATGCGGTAACGCAAGAAGAAATCGCTGCGCTCTCTACAAAAGCGAATGTAAACCAAGCGTTGTTCTCTGAAGTAAAAACCAAAGGTAATTTTTATCAAAAGCTGAATCAAGCGAGAAAAACCTCATCGGATGTAGTAGTTAAAGAACAACCTAAACCTAGTGAACCTGCAGTTGTTGAAGAGCAGGCTAAACCAGAGCAAGTTCTACCTGTACAAAAACCTGCGGATAAAGCAGAGAGACTAGCTAAAGTTACAGCTTATTTCTTGAATGTACGGGCTAACGCCTCATCCACTGCAAAAATTTATACAGCAGTGCCTAAGGATACCGTCTTGGAGGTACTAAGTACCGATAAGTATGGATGGGTGAAGATTAACTTTAACGGCAAAGAAGCCTATGTGTACGGACAATATGTAAAAATGTTGCCTTAAACATAGCTGTGAAGTGCAATCTTAACCAAAAAACCAGCAAATCTCCTTTGACCGGAGACTTGCTGGTTTTTATTTATGGTCGATTCCTCCCCTTTGATGAACCGNNTGGCAAGCCCCATTTTTATAACTTGGTGCCGAACTTTTTAAAAAGGGGATTGGAATCATTACGTAATTCGGGCTGCTTCCTACTATTCTGTTGACACTCTTTGGGAGTGTTGCAACAGATAGATATATCAAAAAAAGCCATCGTTGGTGCAACGGCTTTATGATCAGGACTCTGTTGTATTATATAGGCCTGCCCAAGTAAGTTACTGGAGATTTAGCTTGATAAATTTGTTGGACGACTATTTTGGCATAAATTTTCTGAACAGTTTTCTCAGTCAAATCCCAATTCGTGTTCAGTGGAGCTTCTAGCTTTTTGAGGATTAAATCAGTTTCGAGTGACGTATTTTTTGAAGTTTTTTACTTTTATAACTTTAACACTTTTGGATAAAAGCTTTCTGTCACTGACGATCCAGGTGTGATCTTTAGAGTTTTTCCTACGAATTGCTGCGAAGTTATACCTGTTTCCTGCGTAAAGCTTAAAGCCATGTGCAGCACAATCAGAACAGAACTTGACGCATTCCCCTCGGTTCCGATTTGAAAAAGAAATCTGATCGAACACCTTGCGTTTAATGAGTAGGGTCGCACCTTGAAGATTNNCATACTGAGGTAACGAAGCAGAAGTAACTTCTTATCATTCAAATACATATAGTGAGCCCGTTTTCCAACGATATCTGCTTTAGTCTTCTGGAGTATTTGCATACTATCCGTTAAATAGTTAGTAGCGTAGTAATCGTCGTCATCAAACTTAGCGATATAACTATACTTCGCTAATTGGACACCAAAGTTTAAACAAAATCCGAGGGAACGATGTTCCGGCACTTTAAAAACCCGCACATTCATATGTTTTTTTGCAGCAGTTATATAGTCATTGATCTTCAAACTATCATTATTTATGATCACGATTAGTTCTTTAGGATTGAAATTCTGTCGTTTATAGTTATCAAACAGCGTATCTATACAGTCAGCTCGTTTGGTACAGGTCAGAATAGATACAGCAGATTTAGTGGAATCTGGAGCCCATTTCATAACTTGATCTTTGGACTACGTCCAACAAATGTCTTGTAATTTTTAATTTTATGGATGATCTTATGGTTTGCTATTAGAGTGCTGTCGCTTATGATCCATGTATGCTTTGAAGAGTTCTTTCTTCGTATGGCTACGAAGTTATTCTTACTCCCAGAATACACCGTGTAACCTTTCTTTCTACTTCTGCTGCAAAAAAGATCATCCTCACCCACGTTTTTATCAGGGAATTTCACATGATCGAATACTTTACGTTTGAAGACGAGTGTTGCGCCTGGGAGATGGGTAACTATTCGATGTTCGTCATGTTCGAAACGAAGGATCAAAGTCTTTGAACCACTTAAATACATATAATGAGCTCGTTTTCCAAGAATATCAGCATGTGTTCTATTTAATGTTTGAATACTTTCTGTCAAATAATGAGGGGCATAATAATCGTCGTCATCGAATTTGGCGATGGTATGATATTTGCATTTCGTTACGGCATAGTTTAAGCATGAACCCAGAGTTTGATGTTCTGGCTTACGAAATATCTTTATGTTTTTGTGTTTTTTAGCTAAGTGTTGGTAGGGAGATAGTGGAATTGCATTGTTGTTGATAATAATGATGAGTTCTTTTTGGGCATATCGTTGTCTGCTGTAATTTTGAAGTAGGTTATTTAAATAATTCTGACGATTTGTACAGGTAATAATGGAAACACCGTTCATTTAACCAACCCCTTAGATGCTTTTTATTTGGGAAAAGTCTCATAATACGATATGTCCAAGTTAGGATAGAGTAACGGCATATCAACCTTAGGAATGCAAAAATGGATTTTTATATAGAACACAAGACCCACAGTCATGGTAGTGCTACCGAGATCTAGCTCAGCTTGAAGCAACAATACAGTATCTCTCCCTAGTAAAGGGCATTTTCAAAATTCAGGTGAAAAGTAG
>DOJM01000374.1:9105-9449 GCA_003529225.1 Paenibacillus sp. | reverse complement strand
TACGATGAACAGAAATAGTGTCGTTGGCGAGATTAGCGGTAAAGTAATACGGCTGAATTTTTGAACAGCATTTGCTCCATCCAGTTCAGCGGCTTCCAACAGATCATTAGGAACATTACGCAGCGCCACCAAGTAAAAAATCATCGCCCAGCCTACCGATTTCCATATCGTCACGAGCAGAACGCCGAGCAGTGCCCATTTAGGATCTTGAAGCCAGCCGATTTTTTCTAGACCGAATAGATCAAGTACAGTATTGGCAAGGCCGATTTCAGGTTCATAGATCCAGGACCAGACAATCGATACCGCCACGGTCGGCGTGACCCAAGGGGAGAAAAGCAGTACCT
>DOJM01000374.1:7464-9006 GCA_003529225.1 Paenibacillus sp. | reverse complement strand
TAACAGGGTTACTTTTAGTGCTTTATAGAAGGCAGGATTGCTGAACAGATCCAGATAGTTGGTTAGTCCGACAAAGGTTTTCTCGGGGCTCATGAAGTCCCATTCGGTAAAGCTGAGATAAAATACATAAAGTAATGGCGCAAGCCAAAATACCACGAATGGAATCATTGCCGGCAAGGTGAAGAGCACCGGTTTCAACTCCCCTATAAATCTCGAGCGTTTCATTATTCTGTCGATACCCCATTCCATCTTCTGTTTTTTGCGGTATAATTTTGAGGAAAGTTCCTCCGTTCAAAAAAAATTGTACACTCATTGAGCAGCTGCGTGGTCAAGCGGGCGTAAAGATCGATGCGAGATTATGTAAAAATTTAAGAGATTAGCGAAAGCAGTTGCTATTTTGTGTAAAATAGAAAGTAGATTATAAGTGGAATGAAGGTGCAGCTATGAAACAGGTAGCCTTTGGTGAAGAGAATAGAGACTTATCTCCACGTGAGCAGCTGCTGCGTCCGATGATCGATGCGATTGCTCAGACGATGGACTTATATGGCGCCAATTACTCATTCGGGCAGCTGTATGGAATTATGTTCTTTGAAGACCGGCCGATGACGCTTGAAGAGATGAAGAATGTGATGAATATGAGCAAGAGTAATATGAGCTATGGAGTCCGTTCTTTGATGGCTTCCAAGATGGTCACCAAGCTGGAGGAGAAGCGGGAACGAAAGGATCTGTATGCAGTGGAAACAGATTTCTTTCAGACCTTTAAGAACTTTTTTGGAATGAAGCTGCAGCGGGAGATTGATGTCATGAGACAAGCCTTGGATGTTGTTATTCCTGAGCTGGAAGGATTGGTTCAAGCCGTGGATACTCCTGAGGATGAGCGGCAATTCTGCCTGAAGGATCTGGAGAAGCTGGAGCATGCCGTTCAATATTATGATTGGCTGCAGCAGTTTGTGGACGAGCTTGGGGAAGAAAATTACTTCGCAGACAAGAGAAGGATCTAGACCGTCTACAATTACACATAGATGTACATAATTCTATATAGATCTCCATGTGAGGGAGGTGTTCCTTAAGTCAGTTCAGGCTTAGGGATCGCCTCCTATTTTTATTATAAGAAACAAAATTAAGAAGGAAATGTAACCAAAAGTAGGTGGAACTGTCACCAAATATGTAGTTACATAGTGAATAAAAGATCTTTTTAAGGAGATTCAGAGCTTGCATATGAAAAAATATATGATGCTTTTAGTCATCGTTCTGCTAATAAGTCTTGCTGTTATTTTCAACAATCAACGCGAGTCTTCTGCAGTTACTATAAATGTGAATGGTCAAATCATTAAGACAGTAGCCACATATCCGGGCTCGCCTGAGGAGCTAATGATTCCCAAGGCTGTTGCCGAACAGGCTCTTAATATGCGTATCGACTGGCAGAAGCAGGGGCCACTTCCGAAAGGTATTTACTACAGAGACCATGTAGCTGTGCTGATGTACCATCATCTTTCTGAGAAGCCAATGCCGCAGTTTCCTTGGATCTTATCTGCCGATCGG
>DOJM01000374.1:310-7450 GCA_003529225.1 Paenibacillus sp. | reverse complement strand
GGGTTTCACGTGATTACGATGGAACAATATCGTGAATTTATGCTGAATGGCGGCACGGTTCCAGATAATGCGGTGCTGCTGACTTTTGATGATGGATATGAGAGCTTTTATGAATTGGCCTTTCCTATTCTCAAAAAATATGGCTATACGGCAGTGAATTTTGTTATCGTATCTACGATTGATCACCCAGATCCGAATAGTGTGCCGAAACTCAACTGGGAGCAGATGCGGGAAATGAAGCGTGACGGGATGGGATTCTATAGTCACACGTACGATTTACACCATTATGGTATCGTGGATGCTGAGGGTGGGGAGCNNTATATTGACGATGAGAACAGAAACGAGCTGAATTCGGAGTACTACAGCAGAGTTACTCGTGATTTGGCCAAGGCAGAGCAAAGGCTGAAGGAAGAGCTGGGGAATACCGATTCAGCGATTGCCTTTCCATATGGATCATACAACGACCGATTGTTATCCGCATGTGATTCACTTGGAATTTCGCTGACATTTAAAATCCAAGATGGGATCAATGCGAGAACGGACCGGAACGCCTCCCGAATCAACGGGGGAAGTCAGATTCTATCCGCAATCCAAACCCTTGAGCAGATTAAACATATAGATTCGCCCATGGAATTAACCCTGAATAACCAAAGAGTAGCTCTAATAGGAAGTGTGCCCGAAATGAGGAAAGGGACCTTGATGGTTCCGTTTATACAATTATGCAAAGATCTACATATTGATCTCAACTACGATCAGAAGAGTCGAATCATTAAGTTAATGCACACAACGGATGGCCCGTAGAAGGCTAAGGAAATGTATGGAATGGGAATCATCTTTCCCTATGTTCATTAGGAGATTACAAAAANNATATAAATAGAGTACTAATTGGTAGGCGAATGGAGAGAACAGATGGAAGTATTTAAGCGTTATTACGCGAATTTAACGGTCCGGCGTTTTTTTATTTTGGGGCTGGTTGCCCTGCTGCTGTTCAGTATTAGAGATATGCTCAATTTAGTACTGTTAACATTTCTGATTGCTTATGTAATGAACAGCTTTCAAGTGCTGCTCACGAAGCGGATCAATAAATATGTTGCAGTCAACAGTAAAGTCATTATTATTATTTTATATTTAGCTCTGATTGCACTGATCGTAGTGACCTTAGTGAATTATTTACCAAAGGTCTTCACTCAGATTAAGCAGTTAACAAATTTTCTAACCAGTTTAACCCCTGCAAATATCCCGCAGAACGAAATTGTACAGTATTTATTTTCCCAGCTTAAGGATTTGAACTACCAGTCTTATGTGAAAGATGGTCTTGAATACGTCCTTAAAATAAGTAATTGGGGCACTAGCTTCGTATTATCCACCATTCTGAGCTTTGTCTTTATTCTTGAGAAGAACAGAATTGTCAGTTTCACTGCCCGTCTTAAAGAGAGCAAGATTTCCTGGTTCTATGTTGAGCTTGAGTATTTCGGTAGAAAATTTATCTCATCGTTTGGTAAAGTGATCGAAGCGCAAATTCTGATCGCGCTGTTTAATACATGCTTTACGGTGATTGGACTCTGGATCTTAGGTTTTCCGTATCTATTCGCCTTATCGATTATGATCTTCCTGCTTAGTTTGATTCCAGTTGTAGGCTTTGTGATCTCCTTAATACCACTTTGTATTATTGGTTACAACATTGGCGGCATAGCAATGACGATATATGTATTGGTTATGATCGCCATACTACATTTTGTCGAGGGTTACTTCTTAAATCCAAAACTAATGTCATCCAAAATGAACCTGCCTATGTTCTACACCTTTATCGTACTTCTCTTCTCCGAGCACTATTTGGGTGTATGGGGTCTAATTCTCGGCATTCCAATTTTTGTATTCTTCCTGGATATACTGGAGATCAATAGAGATAACAAGATAGAAACTTAGGAATTTAGTTAAATAGCGTTGAATATACGAAGAGGGGGATCCGAAAGCCATTGAAATGGCTTTCGGATCACCCTCTTTATTTTGGCGCGGGCACGGAGAAATGTTGTACGGCCTCTGTATGTATCTTTCTTAGCCGAAAGAAGTGAGAACACTCTCCGTAACGATATCCCTCAGCTCCGCTTTGTGTGCTGCATACTGCTCGGCTGTAATGCTTCCGGAGGCTAGTCGTGAATCTAGCTGTTCTGTTAGCTGGGCTACTTGTAGATTGATCACATCTTCAATATCTGTGTTTTGTTCTATTGCAATATCTTGAAGTGACTTGCCGTCATATAAGGCATCGTATAGATCTTCATCTGTGGGTTGGTTAAGTGCTTTCAATAATAATTCGTCTGGATCCGCAGCTTTTACGGTGGACCATTGGGCAGGCGAACTTGCGTTAGCAGTAAGGCTGCTCCAAGCATTTCCAAAAGACATTACTATAACAACGGTTCCTACTATAATCACTCTTTTTATATCCATTAGAGTCCTCTTTTCTTATTTTACAAATAACGTTTTATGGGTTTCTGTTGAAAGTGTCTGTGATGGTTGTGGTTTAACTTATTTCTATTATAACCCGGAAAGCTGAGCCCAAGCTTAAACAATATTTAAGATAACCTAAAGATTTAACATTGAAATGATATAGCGATAATACACCACATGTATACTTTCCAGATGATCTTCAATGTATATTTATGCACTAGATCACAATCAAACTTACGGGGAGTGTTCGGAATTTTGAGAATAACAGCAAAAGCTAAACGTTTTCTATCCAGCNNAGCAGGATATGCTGAAGAGCAGCAGCTGGATACGGAGCAGACATCTTCCGAATTAGGAGCACATCTTGATGAGCAGGTTGAGCTCGACACGCTTTTAAGTCAACCGACTGTGATGGCAGATGTGTATGCGACACCTACTAATCCAGGAGCACTACTGATTACAGAAGTTGTTCCGGATACTAAAAATGTAAAAGGTACAGATGGAACCTCTGTAGATGGTTACGAATTTGTTGAGATTTACAATAATACGGACAAGCCAGTAAACTTCAATGATTATTACTTCTACTATTATGACAGAGATAAATGGACAACTAATGGCGACGCTGTAATACCGGCGCATGGAAATATCGTCTTTTGGATTATGAACGGCAATAATCTGAATGTTCCTACGGACGATTTCATCAAAAACTTTAATCCAGCCGCATCACTGCAGGAAGGTGTGAATCTGTTCCGTATCAACGGTGGCGGTGGTATGGCTAATACTGCTACGCGCAATTTACAAATTAAAAGTAAAGCAGAAGATGCGCTAATTGTTTCTGCTTCCTATGGAAAAGAACAGGTGAAGGAAAATAACGGAATTTTCTATCAATATTCGCAAGAGGGTAGCTCAGTGATGAGTCTCATGGCGATTTCGGGAACGGTTGCGGCTACACCAGGAACCGTAGATCCAGAACAACTGCCTGAGCAAGTTCCTGGAGACAAGCAACCGGTAATTGAACACCACTCGCAGAGCAGTATAGATCCAGCTGATCTTCCCATCACCGCGAAGATTACGAACCTAGAGATTGGACCAGACGGAACGCTACCGGTANNGGTAGTGAAATTGCAATACGGCTCTCCTTCTCAGGTGAAAGATACGGTAATCACCATGACCTCAAAAGGCGAGGGGGAATATACGGCCGTGATTCCTGCGGCTGCGCTGGAAGAACCAGAACTTCACTACAGCATCCATGTAAACAATGTAACAGAGAGCTATTCTGTTCATGTGAACCTGCCTGCATTCGATTCGAATAATGTGCCGCCGCTGTTAATTACAGAGCTGCTGCCCAATTCGACGAATGTAAAAGGAACGAGCAGCGATGCTTTTGAATTCATTGAGGTATATAACAATACGGATGCACCGATTGATTTTAAGAACTACAAGATCTATTATCGCTATCCTGATAAAGGCAATGCTTCCGATGTGAAGTGGCCCTCTACGAAAGAGAGTTTTGTAATTCCTGCACAGCAGTCCGTAGTGTTCTGGGTTATTAATAGTGCTAACAGTACATACACCGCTAGTGATTTTAATGCAGAATTCAACACTAATCTGATGGATGGCACGAATCTCTTTCTAATCAAAAGCGATGGAATGGCGAACTCTGGCCGCCGGGCAGTCGTAATCAAGAGTAACACGGAGAAGGAAATTTCCTCCGCGTATTATGATGCTGACCTTACCTATGATGGTGGAGCTAAAGGTGATGACACCAAAGAAAATAAAGCCCTTCTATACAAGTATCCTGTGAATGGGCAAAGCAAAATGCTCAAGATTAGCACAGGTTCGGCTGCTCCGTCACCAGGGCAGGTGGATGTAGCGCTGCTTCCTAACACACCGATCCATGTGGAGCCGGATACCGAAAACCCGACGGCAAATGATCTGACTGCTATAACGGAGATTGATCAGTCGATGAGTCTCGATTTGAAGGCTTTCGCGGATGACAATAAAGCTGTTACATCCGTAGAAGTGAGAGTAGGTTCGGATAAGCAGCCTGATTTTGTCAGCCATANNAGCTTGTATCATTATAAATTGTCGTCTGCTGATTTGATTGGCAGAAATGAAATTCAGTATTATTTCGTTGTTTCCGATGGTACGAATGAGACCGAATCTCCGGTAATGAAAGTGAAAATTACAGGGGGTCCAGATCAATCAGCACTTCGTTTGAATGTGAAGGATGGGCAATTCATTAATGGCTCTATGACGGTAAAAGGAACCTCTGCCACCGCAAAGGCTGATGAAGTGGGCCTGAGCATTGACAATAAGATGCTCGGCAATAACGAGACATATGCCGCGCTTGAGAATGATGCTTACTTTGTATTTGAAGCGAAGAATGTAGATTATTATTTCAAAAACGGTATCACAATGGGACCAGAAGAATTAGGGGATGCTAGTATTCTATACACCTTTATGGACCCGATTACTACGTATACGACATTGACCTTCCCGATCTCCTCTGCCGCTTTGCAAGTGGGCACTGATAATGTGATCTATATTCGGGCGGGCTCTAAATCATCGCCTTTTGACCCTCGTCCCGAGGAGACTAAAGATGACTTTGAAGTAAAGAATGTGCGCCTATTACTTGCAGATGGTACTGAAGTTTGGGACCCTGCTTATGCAGAACGTGATAAAGAAATTAAGATGGGGGACAGCGCAGGTAAGCATGAATCCATCGGCTTCCGGTTCGATCTGAAATCTGATTTGTTCCGTTCGAAGGCTTATAACTGGAAAACTACAGAAGTAACGGACGGAGAACATAAAGTAACAGTGACCGAAGGTGGATCCAAGGTATCGTCAAACGTAGTTGTAGACAACACCTCACCATCCATTAAAGCATCGATTGAAGATGGAAAAACTTATCGTGGTAATTTCGTAATTACTGCTGAGATCAAGGATACTTACGCAGGTGTAGATAAAGTTAGCGTGAAGCTGGATGGCAATGTTATTGAACTGCCTTATGCTACCTCATCTGGAAAGCTGTCAGGTGGAGACCATACGCTTTCTATCACCGCATTGGATAAGATAGGTAATCAGGTGGAAAAGGCAATTACATTCCATGTACCGAATGAAAATCCATTTGCACCACTGCTGATCTCACCTGCGAACTGGGAGAGTGGTGTTGGTAAAAATCCGAATTTGAAGGTTAAGGTTGAAGATCCTAACCAAGATAAGATGGATGTTACCTTCTATAGGGGCTTCAAGTACGATGGTAACCATCCAGAGCAAGGATTTACTGGATTTAAGAACGCATCCGATACAGAACCGCCGAAGCAATCCGTTCCTGCGGGTGAACAAGCGCTTAGCAGTGACGAATACAGCAAAATAAGTGCAGTTGACGGACAGTATTTAATTAACGATGCTGTTGAGCAATTCCCTTATCAGCGTTATGAAATTAAGCTGGATGAATCCGTTAAGGCGACAGATCGTGTAGATATTGAATGGAAAGGAAATTCGTTGCCGGGACGTAAAGTAAGTCTTTACGCTTGGAGTTCTGCTGAAGAGAAATGGGTACAGCTGGATCATTTAATTGCTGGAACAGAGGATTTTGAACTGAAATCCACGGTTACTGTTGGACAATTTGCTAAAGGAAATAGTATTGCTGTAATGGTTCAGGATGAAATTGCGTCTGTGGCTAAGACTGTACCTACCGTAACGCAAGACACCTATGACTTTTCCTTTGTATGGATGTCTGATACGCAATATTATTCACAGAGCTACCCTTACATTTATCGTAAGAACGTGAAGTGGATAGCCGACAATAAGGATAATTTGAACCTGAAATATGTAATTCATACAGGGGATGTAGTGGATAAATCCTATCAAGAGTACGAGTGGAAGGAAGCGGACCAGAACATGAAGGTTCTGGAGGATGCTAACATTCCTTATGGTGTTCTTGCGGGTAACCATGATGTAGGTCATCAAACCGGAGATTATACGAAGTTCTGGGAGTATTTTGGAGAGTGGAGATTCAAGAACATGCCGACCTTCGGCGGCTCTTATGACAACAACCGGGGTCATTACGATTTGGTATCTGCGAACGGAAATGATTTTATTATTGTGTACATGGGCTGGGGACTTGCTGAGGAAGAAATTCAATGGATGAATGAGATCGTTGCTCGTTATCCAGAACGTAAAGCGATTCTTTGTCTTCATGAATACCTGCTCGTATCTAATAACCGCGCACCGATTGCCGATACGATCTTTGAAAAGGTTGTAAAACCTAATAAAAATGTAATTGCAGCACTGTCCGGTCATTATCATGATGCAGAGCTTAAGGTAGATGAGCTGGATGATAACGGAGATGGCATTGCGGACCGCAGTGTATATCAAATGCTGGCAGACTATCAAGGTGCCGAAGAGGGTGGACTTGGTTATATTCGTCTGCTTCAGTTCGATGTAGCTAACAATAAGCTTCGTGTGAAGACTTATTCACCTTATTTAGATGATTATAATTATTATGATGAGAATGAGTTCCCTGGTCAAGATGAGTTCGTGCTAGATCTGGATCTGCAGCCTGTAACAAAACGTGTGGCTACCGATTACATTGGAGTTAAGGTTTACAGCGATCAAACAATCGCGGCCAATCAGCAAGTAGAGAGCGGTGCGGAGACTCAGGTCACTTGGAGTAAGCTGAATCCAGAAAGC
>DOJM01000374.1:0-210 GCA_003529225.1 Paenibacillus sp. | reverse complement strand
ACCAACACCAGGGGTAACAGCTGCGCCTCCAGTAGTTTCGCCAATGCCTAAAGTGACCCCGAGTCCTACAGCTGCACCTGTGGCGGTAAAAGGAAGCATTGAACTGACCTTGGCAAGTGACGGTACGTATACCGCTGATTCTACAGCGTGGAAGAAGCTGATAGAAGAGGCTACGACAGGTGGAAACATCAAGATTAGCTTGGGCGGAGG
>DOJM01000011.1:19183-19533 GCA_003529225.1 Paenibacillus sp. | reverse complement strand
AGTCTAGGCTGGGCAGATATGGGGGGCTACGGCACACTTGCGTATCTGTTAAATGGTGAAGATCGAGCATACCGTGCTTTGTATGCTTCCTTAAGAGAAGGACTTCTAGCTGAAGCGGAACGGCTAGTGGAACAGAGTCGTGAGGATGGTTATAGGATCTCCTTAAAAGAGGACGACTATATTTGGGGTAGCAATATGCTCGTAATGAACAATGCTATGCTGCTAGTGGTGGCTGAATATTTTAGTGGAGATTCGAGCTTTGCGGACTGTGCGCTAGATCATTTGCACTATCTTATGGGACGCAACGTACTGGATATCAGTTATGTTACCGGATTTGGCGATCATCCAGT
>DOJM01000011.1:13906-19133 GCA_003529225.1 Paenibacillus sp. | reverse complement strand
GGATCGTGGGCTTCATGATGAATATGTAGTAGAACATTTACAGGGAAAACCAGCTGCTCAGTGTTTTGCCGATCATGAACTTAGTTATTCTACGAATGAGGTAACGATCTACTGGAATTCACCTGCAGTGTTCGTTACAGCTCGGTTTAATCAATAATTTCATTTCACTGAAGGGAAAGGCGTTCTCTTAGAGAAGATGTCTTTCTCTTTTTTTGTTAGCTAAAATGCTATAATACGAGACGGTATGATATTTTGCGTGGCAATAGGAGGTAAGGCATTGAGTAGTATTTTTGAAATTCAAAGACTTGCAAAATTGAACTGGAAAAGTAGCGAACAAGCTTCGAAATATCTACTCTCGGACATCTCCGCAGAAATATCTGATCGGACCGGATCGCTTTGATTGGTGCCTCAGGTCAAGGTAAAAGCACACTTCTCAGAATAATGGCTCTGCTGGATGCTCCGGATGAAGGGGATATGCTTGTCAATGGCACTTCATTTAAAAGCATGGATTCAAGGCTGTGGAGAATGAAAATCGGATTTGTGGCTCAACAAGCGGTTATGTTGCCAGGTAGTGTGGAAGATAACCTAAGAACCGTCAGTAAGCTGCATGACAGACCCTATGACCTTAAATTAGTACGGCGGCTATTGGAACAACTAGGGCTGGAACAATTGGATTTGAGTAAAAAAGCAGCAGATTGTTCTGGCGGTGAAAAGCAGCNNAAATCACTGCATCACTAGACATTGACAGCACTCAAAGGGTAGAGGATTTACTAGAACAGTGGCATAAAGAAGAAGGGACTTCAATGATTTGGGTGACCCATGACCTTAAGCAGGCTAGCCGAATAAGCACTACTACATGGTTTATGGGGAATGGTAAGCTGGAACAACACGTGAGTGAATCTTTTTTTGCTAAATCTGCGGAAGACTTGGCAAAAAGGTTTATTCGACCGTTAGAAGGAGCGTCATTCATATGAGTTATACTGCACTGAGTTTCACGCTTCTGTTTGTGCTAGGGACGATGTTGGTCTCGGTATGGCAAAGGCTCGGACTAGAAAAAGATATTATTGTAGGCACTATAAGGTCGGCGATTCAATTACTTGCGGTCGGATATGTACTGCAATTTATTTTTAAAACCGATCAGATGATCTATGTTATTTTGATAATAATCTTCATGATAAGTGTAGCCGCATGGAATGCAGCGAAGAGAGGAAAAGGTCTACGTGGATTAGTCTGGAGAATTGGACTTGCGATCGCTACTATGGAGCTCCTTATGATGGGGATTCTGCTCGGCTTACATATTATTGAGGCGACCCCACAATATATCATTCCCATTAGTGGCATGACCATTGGTAGCGCTATGGTTGTCTCGGGTTTGTTCATTAACCATATCAAGCACGAAATACAGCAGAGCAAAGGGGAAATCGAGACCCTGCTGTCACTAGGTGCAACGGTTCCACAAGCGATCCATGAAGTTAGAAAAAGATCTGTGAAATTCAGCATGATCCCTACCATCGACGGAATGAAAACAGTAGGACTTGTCCAGCTTCCAGGTATGATGACGGGTATGATTATAGCAGGGGCTGATCCAGTAATCGCTGTTCGCTACCAGATTCTGATTGTGTTCTCATTCACCGCTTCTGCGGCCATAACTAGTATACTGCTAAGTGTACTGAGCTACCGACTCTTTTTCACGCCTGATCAACGTCTTAAACAATCGGTAGAACGATAATAGAATTCTATTTCTCACAAGCGATTCCATCATTGTCAGGGTCGCTTTATTTGTTGGCATTATAGAGCTCTTTATATACATAAAAGTTAGCGGTAACGGGGAATAATTAGAATTCAATTTCACATGAGGTGAAAAAGCTTTCTATGAGGTGATTCTGATTAGTAAAAGGAAATTGGCGGCTACACTGATCGCAGGCGTATTGCTTCTGTCAGGAATCGCATTAGGTGCCCCTGACAACGGAACGGTGATTCAGTCTAATGGAAAGCTGCTCTCAGCCATGCCTTTGCCAGCTCCCGAGTCTAAACGAATCATATTGCCAACTGCATTTCAAGCGGCTGAGCTATACGGATTCGGTTTACAGCACAGGAACGCGTCGATTCAATATTCGATCTTTTCCAAAGAACTCAAAAAGGTTATGTATCCACAGTTTGTTGAACTGAACTGGGTAACTGGTGTATCCAGCCCATGGATCACAAAGTACGAGGTTACTAAAGAAACAGTAATTGACCAAAATTCAGAGGTCATAGAAATGCGCATAGATTCCGCGACCTCAAATGGTCCGGAACCATCCATGCTACTGACGATCGCACTTGTTAAAGCTCATAATAGCTGGGTCATTACCGGAGTGAAGCCGAATCCTTAAAGGTTGTGGAGAATTGGAAAAAGAGCAAGCGTATTAGGGAACATTCCCGTACGCTTGCTCTTTTTTTACTGATTGAATGCATTATTCCGCTATTACGCGACTAATCTCTTCCCGCCTTAACCATCAATTCCGCCATCATTTTTGGCTCGGTTCGGACAGTGGTCATATGATCTCCTTTGCCCTCGATGAAGCGGAAAACGCCCAAATGACTGGACTGAGTCGGGTGAAACCCATATGGGCCTTGTGGGATAGCCGTGTCTTCCGTCAGATAAAGATAACTTTTAGGGATTTGGAGACTGTAGAATTTCTTGAGATCCAGCTTTTCAAATAGCGGAGTAGCTGGTTCAGGCGGAGCTTGTTTATAAAAGGCTTGTGCTTGCGCAAGACTGGCAGTGTTGACGAAGGTATCCCGGAAGAGCGGGAAGGGGAGCGTGATGGTGTTATTACCGGAAGCATCTCTTAGCTGTTCAAAAGATTTAATTGACTCAGCAGGAAATTGATCTGCCACACTTTGTCCGTCAAGTGGCGCGAAGGCATCAAAGAACACGATCCGTTTGATCCGGTCAGGTACTTGCTGGGAAACCGTTTGAATGACTGATCCGCCAAAGCTATGTCCGAGAAGGATAAAATCCTTCAGGTCTTTTTGTTTGATATAGTCGACAACGGACTTTGTGATTTGCTCATGTGTTACATTATTATTCTTATCCGCGCCATGTCCTGCATATTCCGGCGTGTAGACGGTGTGCCCTAACTTACGAAGCTCAGCGGCTGTTTCATCCCAAAAACCTGCTGTAGCCCAAGACCCATGAATCAGAACAAAGGTTAATGGAGTCTGTTTGGTAGATGATTTGTGGTTAGCGNNTGTTGATTCAATGGCTGCAACCCCATAATGGTGAAGATAGAGATACATAACGCTAATACTATTTTAATGTGAATCGATTTCATACTTTGCCTCCTGTATAGTGTGAGAATTTAACATTATAGAGGATGCCCCGTTTAACAGGAAAGATGAATTTTCATTGGAGTCTGTGAATCTCCGGCACCTAGGCATAGGCAAACGCATATGTTGTTCTATGAAATCAAAAAATTACAGGAACAGAAGGGTAGGAATAAACAGTGACTTCATACATGGATTATACATCCCCTAATACACAATTTACTTTCGATGTGAATACTAATACTCTCATTAAAAAGGATGCCAATAACTATATTAATTTTCTGTCGGTAAAGCAGTTGAATACACTGGAGAATACCTCGCTCCTTGATATTTTTCTTAGCAAATCGAATGTGGTGGAGCCTCATTATCATCAAAATGCGGCAGAGCTTGTCTATTGTATCTGCGGTTCAGCGGTAGTGTCCTTAATTAACCCGTTTACCAATGAACTTCTACATTTCCCAATTTGTCCAGGTCAAGTGGCGAATGTGCCGCAAGGCTGGTGGCATTATGAGGTGGCAACCGTCGATAATACACATCTGCTCGCGATTTTTGATGCACCTATTCCTGAGGTCATCTTAGGTTCGGATATCCTGAGCAAAACCCCTGCGAATGTATTAGCACATACTTACTGTTTGAATGAAGCCTTGGTAAAGGAAGCCTTAGCGCCTATTAAACCTGGAACCTTTATCGGTCCACCTGCCGACTGTTGTGAGGAGGATAAAGTAAAGGGAGTCAATAATATGGCCCCAAATATGGCACCTAATATGAATATGCATGCAAATATGAAACCTAACATGCAACCGAATATGCATCCAAACATGCAGCCGTACGCTCATATGCAAGCTCAACCTATTCCTATCTCTTCACAAATGCCTCCAGCGACGCAAGCATTTAACTACCAGTCTTACCCGATGCAAGGATACTACAATCAAGGCTATGAGCAACACTATCGCGAACAGCCTTATGTACAACAACAACCGAATTATCAATATTCGAATAATCAAGAGTAACTACACAAAACCTCCCGAGATTATATCTCTCGGGAGGTTTACTTGTTAGGGCTTAAGATAAACGGACAAGCACTCTGCCTTGTGTGTTTCCTAGCAGAATATCTTCCAATGCTTGTGGCAGTTCATTTAAGGTTACTTCACGATCTACAAGATTCTCAAGCTGTGCAGGCTTCAAATCAGTCGCCATTCGTGCCCATACCTTTTCGCGAAGCGCTACAGGACACTCTACGGAATCAATACCAAGCAGGTTAACCCCCCGAAGAATAAAGGGAAGGACGGTAGTTGGAACAGAAGTGCCACCGGTCAGGCCGCTTGCAGCAACAGAACCTCTGTAGGAGATTTTACTCAAAATCGCCGCAAGTGAGTTTCCGCCAACTGAATCTACAGCACCTTGCCATAGCTGTTTCTCTAATGGTTTGCTAGATCCTCCCGTAACATCTTCGCGTGAAATGACTTCTTCCGCGCCAAGAGCTTTCAAATATTCGTTAGCTTCGGCATTACCAGTGCTGGCCACTACGCTATAGCCTTTTGTGCTAAGCATAGCGATAGCCGATCCACCCACACCACCGGTCGCTCCCGTTACGAGTACTTTGCCTTTGTCTGGTGCTAAGTCATTGTCTTCCAGAGCTTGAATGGACAAGGCTGCAGTTAGTCCAGCTGTACCATAGATCATAGCTTCTCTTAGTGTAAGTCCATCCGGAAGTGGGGTGATCCAAGCGGCAGGAATACGTGTAAATTCGCTATATCCTCCAAAGTGAGATACGCCCATTCCATACCCTGTAGCGATAACTTGCTGTCCTTCATGAAACCGCTCGTCTGTAGAAGACACCACAGTACCGGCTAAGTCGATGCCTGGAATAAAAGGATAGGATTTTACAATTTTTCCGTTAGGGATACTGGCTAATCCG
>DOJM01000011.1:12685-13838 GCA_003529225.1 Paenibacillus sp. | reverse complement strand
GTCATTGTCTATGATATAACGCAAGTGAGACGTAGTTAGGACTCTTTGATTGCGTATTGGAACACTATAATCATACTCTCCCGCAGCATACAATCACATTTTCAGAGGGGGGCATAGTTTTATGCCTATCATGAGAATGAACAAGATGATGCTTTTGGCATCGTAGAAAAGGAATAGGAGGTATTTTACTACAGCATGTAGAAAAGGTTGTTAAGGGTAGGGGAGCTTACTGTTTACTTATGCTGACCTATGCAGAAGATTATGATGTGATTGCTTTTTACGGTAAAAATGGCTTTGTGCCCGTCGCTACAATCCCTGATGTATTTGGTCCGGGTGCTGAAGGGAATACTATTTTAAGAAAATTACTAAGGTGATCTATTCAATAGGGAGAAAGTTTGTTTAAATGGTATAGTATAGTGTATTTGAAATCTTAGGGTTGAAGAAAGAGAGGCTAATTCATGGCTATTGCAACAACGATGATTGTCAGGCTCGAAATTCGGAAATCGGTTGCTTCTTTTGGTGATGTTGCTTCAGGAATTGCCACTGCAGGTGGAGATATCGTTGCTATTGATGTAATCCGTGCAGGTAAGGATGTAACAACTCGAGATATAACAATAAACGTGCAAGATGCCTCGAATGGAGAAATGATGTCTATACTATCGAAGATGCCAGGAGTCAAAGTAATTAATGTGTCAGATCGAACTTTTCTAGCTCATATTGGCGGAAAAATTGAAATCACACCTAAAATGCCTATCAAAAATCGGGAGGATTTATCGCTGGTGTATACCCCGGGAGTTGCCCGAGTGTGTACGGCGATTGCCGAAGATCCGAACAAAGCCTATTCTTTGACGATGAAGCGGAATACAGTAGCCGTTGTTACAGATGGTACGGCTGTGCTTGGACTAGGGGATATTGGACCGGAAGCGGCTATGCCTGTTATGGAAGGTAAGGCTATGCTGTTTAAGCAATTGGCGAACATCGATGCTTTTCCACTATGCCTAAATACTAAAGATTCAGATGAAATCATTAATATCGTAAAAGCAGTATCTCCTGGATTTGGGGGAATCAACTTAGAAGATATCAGTTCTCCGCGCTGTTTCGAGATTGAACGTCGGCTTGCCGAAGAGCTGGATATTCCGGTATTTCATGATGA
>DOJM01000011.1:10351-12656 GCA_003529225.1 Paenibacillus sp. | reverse complement strand
CATGATGATCAGCACGGTACATCTGTTGTAGTGTTGGCAGGTCTTTTGAATGCGCTTAAAGTAGTAAATAAATCTATCGAAGATGTTCGTATTGTCGTTGTGGGTATAGGTGCGGCTGGTGTGTCCATCTGTAATATGCTTCTGGCGGCAGGAGCTCGCAAAATCTACGCGGTAGATCGTGAAGGTGTTCTTAGAAAAGATCTTCAGTATGATAATCAGGAATGGCGGAAGCTTGCTGATGCAACTAACCCCGAAGGTATTGAAGGTGGACTGACGGAGGTTATGCAGGGAGCAGATGTCTTTATAGGGGTGTCACGTGGTGGGATTCTATCTGTTGATCATCTCAAGAGTATGGCCAGCGATAACATTGTGNNTTCCGTGGCGCACTGGATTGCAGAGCAAAAACAGTGAATCTTGAAATGAAGCTAGCCGCGGCAAAAGCGATTGCTTCAGTCGTTCATCCGGATGAAGTTAATGAGCAATACGTAATCCCAAGTATTTTTAACGAAAAAGTGGTAGAGTTGGTGCGTCTGGCAGTGATCCACGCAGCTATTGCAACGGATGTGGCCCGCCGGATCCCTAAGGATATTGATAAGGATATGGGATAAAAGCGATACTATAAATGGACTGCTTTGCTTAGTGAGAGAGCAGTCTATTTTTTATACATTGACACATAACTGAGAGGCGTATCATAATTAGGGCTAAAAGTATTTATTCCCATTTTAGTAATGTCGCTGATATAATTACTATAATGTATGAGATGAGTTAATTAAGATTGATGCATTGATATGTAGATAGGGCATCCAAGTGGGTGCCCTTAAATTTTGCCTCAAAAATGACTAGTTTTATGAAAAGGGTTAAATTAATTTAGAAGTGGTGAATTCATGAGAGAGTTTTACAGTAAGGTGAATCGAAAAATCTATTACATTGTAATGTTATTAAACATTATTCTTATGATATCTGGATTAATACTATCTACAACAGAGTTAAATGGGATTGATTTTGGTTACATTGTACATTTTTTGTGTGTAATGTTTCTATCTGTTTGTTTATGGATCTACCCAAAGTATGAGACACATACCTTTAGGAAGATCATCATTCTTTTTGGATTTGCTTACATCTATACGCTTTTCTTTTTATATCCTCAAACTTGGACCACCTATATTTTGATTTGCCTTATTCCTGCACTTTCTATTCTATTTTTCGATTTAAAATTGTTCTACTTTTCCTTTATTATAAATGGGANNATATTGATGGTAATTACTTTTAGTTATGTCATCTTTATTGATAAAGGTAAATTATATACTTATTTACATCATGACATTTTAGGCAACATTATAAATATAATAGCTGTTCAAGCACTATTATTTTTCATTTTCCATTCATCTTTTAAACGGATGAAAAAGCAGCAACTGTATTATGAACAATTACAGCAATCCGAGCGGTTAAAGATGGTAGGACAATTAACAGCTGCTGTTGCACATGAAATTCGAAATCCAATAACCGTGGTTAGAGGTTTTTTGCAATTGTTCAAAGAAGATGATTCATTTGATGATTCTAAAAAAAGCAAGTTCAACTTAATGATTGATGAATTAAACACAGTAGAACAGATTATCTTTCAATTTCTAACCCTATCCAAACCAAATGGAGATCAAAGACTAGAGAAAGTGGATGTGAAGGATGTCCTTCAAAGTGTTACGGGTCTGCTTCATTCCTATGCCATGCTATCTGATAATCAAATCGATATAAAGGTAGAGGAAGATTGTTTTATTTCCATTAACAAAATTGAGTTTAAGCAGTTACTCATTAATATAATAAAAAATGCGCTAGAAGCCTCGGATGTAGGGAAATCCGTCTCAGTCATAGCAAATAAAAATAATAATTTTATCGAGATCATGATCATGGATGAAGGAAGTGGGATGTCCGAGGCTGAGGTTAAGTCGCTAGGCACACCTTTTTATTCATTAAAAAGTAATGGAACCGGTTTAGGGTTAATGATTTGCTTTAATATTGTAGAAAAATATGGTGGGGAAATTTATTATAATAGCTCTAAAGGTAAGGGGACAACAGTTACTATTCGCTTTTTATCAGAATCTGGAGGGATCTATAATGATTAAGAGGCTATCCGCACTGATGCTGTCTGGAATAATCATAGTTCTTCTTGCTGCCTGCAATACAACTATCTATAAACACAATTACACATTTACAGGTGAAGGAAAAGTATGGTCGGCTGAATATGTTCAAAAGGCAACAGAGAAGTTCATCGATAAAAAGGGTGAAAGGTCAGATTATGAAACTCAGCAGC
>DOJM01000011.1:296-10277 GCA_003529225.1 Paenibacillus sp. | reverse complement strand
GAAGTCCGAGAGATCCGGAAGTGGGGCATTCGAACAAGAGGACTCTACCATTAAAGTCGTTGTTGAGTGGGATGGGCAGAAGGATGAATTTGAACTGAAGGTTCGTAAATAAAGGATTTTGAATGAGTTTCCATAAGTCAGACCAAATTGGATGTGTTACTCATTATGAAAATTGGTTTGGTGAGACATTTTAAAGTGGCGCATCAACCGGTGAGCGGGCGAATGTCGGGGGAGCAATTCAACGCATGGGCAGAAGAGTATAATCAATCAAATATCGAGTCTGGGGAATTTAGCAGCTCAGAGCAAGTCTGGGAGGCATGTTTCAGCAGTGATCTTCCTAGAGCTATTCACACGGCGAATCAAATCTATACTGGTGATATTATATACACTCAGCAGCTAAGAGAAATCGAGATAGTTGCGACCTCGCAGACTGGAATGAAGCTACATCGTTCGATTTGGTTAGCACTGGGACGAATCGCTTGGTATATGGGTCATTCTTCCCAGCCTGAGAGTAGAGGGTCAACTTTACTTCGCACACAAGCAGTTATTGAGCGCTTAGAACGTGACTTTGGATCATCCAATGTATTATTAGTCACGCATGGCGCTTTTATGAAGGTATTAGCACAACAACTGGCCCTCAGAGGTTATATTGGAAAACGGATATTTTATCCACGGAATGGTGAACTGTATATATATGAAAAAGATTCTTAAATTAAAGAAAGCAGGTTGAACATTCATGGTCGTTATTAAAGAAATAGAATTGGAGTCTCTCCAGGAACTTGGTGATTTATATCAGGAGCTGATGAAACAACCTTCTGATCTGAATAAACTGGAACAAGTATTTAAAGTGATTAAGTCAGATAGTCGGTACATATTGTTGGGCGCTTTTGTGGATGGGAAGTTAATGGGGTCTTTGATGGGGATTGTCTGTCATGACCTGGTAGGGGATTGCAAGCCATTTATGGTGATTGAGAATGTGGTAGTTTCATCGCGGGCCCGTCGTCAAGGTGTGGGCAAAAAACTGATGCTCGCCATAGAAGAAATAGCTCATGAGAGAGACTGCTTTTATATCATTTTAGTCTCTGGAGAAAAGCGGAAGGAAGCGCATATTTTTTATGAATCGTTAGGGTATAGAGATGAGAAGGTGGAAGGGTACCGGAAACATCTAAGTTCCCATTAAAAGGAGGCCTTGATTTGCAAACATTCTTTCAATATAACTGGATGGTTCGTGAACAATGGTACGAGTGGTGTGAGAGTATTTCTGTGGAAGAGCTACTTGGGGCACGTACGGGCGGTGTAGGCAGCATATTGAAGACTCTCTTTCACATTGTTGATGTGGAGTGGAGCTGGATTCAAGTGTTGCAAGGTAAACCGGATTTTCAGGAGGATTTCGAGCATTACAAGTCTTTGCAGCAGGTAAGAGAACTGGATGCGAAATTCCGGCCCGATGTAGAACCCTTTGTACTTTCTTGGCATGCGGGTTTGGAGCGGAATATTTTTGAGGATCACTTGGCGGATGGTCGGATCGTGACTGATACTTGGGGTGAAGTGATGCGCCATGTGATCGCTCATGAGATTCATCATGTCGGACAGTTGTCTGTTTGGGCAAGGGAAATCGGGAAGGAGCCAGTTTCTGCTAATTTGATTGGAAAAGTGCTCCGATGATTCGGGAATCGAAGGGGTATGGCGTATTTCATCTAGGGATGTCGCTGGAGAGCAGCGGCGGGAACCACAAATGACGAAGATCAACCCAACCCTGACTATTGAAGCTTACACCTCGGACCGAGGGGAGATAAGCAGTTTGGGTGGGTTTTTCATACAAGATGTGCAGATGATGTTCCTCAAGAAGACGGTTCTCGATCATACTAAAGCTCACGGATCTAGCCTCAGGGTTAGGTTCTCGTGCAATGGTATAGAGCCAGCCTTCAATATCCGCACGAGTATGCGGTTCTATGTGCTGGGAAAGCGTGAGATATAGATCAAATAAACGAAGCTGTTCATCCTCGTCACGAAATAATGAGAAAACAATCAGGTCAGACTCCAGCCGGATTGGGCCCTTGAACTCCTCTGGAGACACGGAAACAACCGTACACGGATAACACTGACGCTCTAGTTTAGCAGCAATACATTCAGCATCGTTAGCATATTGCGGAATGGTAGTTATTTGCAGGGTGAATTCTTGGTCCTCCATCGAATTATGCGTTACAGACGCTGAATCGTCCTTTAAACAGGATACGATCTTTGCCCGAAGAAGGGGGGCGCTAAGCGGCCCTTTTTTTTGCGTGTTGCAGGTAACAAATTTACGAATGTAGGACTCTGAATGAATCCGGCTCCAAGAAGAAGAATTGGTGGATGAAGGATTCTGAATCACATGAAAAGGCGAGCCAGTATCTGAGGAATCGGACTCGTTATCCCACGGAACATACAGTATTTCGACTCGATCTAAATGAGCTCTTCCTTGAAAATAATAAGGAAAAACCTCCAGGACACAAGTGTCCTCGTTCATGTCCACAACCTTGAATGGTCCTGTCCCCACTGGTCTGCGGCCAAAATTAGGTTCGTCCATTCCTTCTAAATCACGCGGAACAATTGCCGCTCTACTCGTACACAAGAAAGGGAGGAATAGCTCATTTGGCTGTTTAAGCGTAATCTGAACAGTGGATGGATTTAGCGCGGTAACCCGCTGGATTTCTTTGAAAATATAGCTATAGAGTGTCCGCTTTGAGGTTTGCATCAGCCGTCCCAAGGAATAGACTACATCTTTTGCCGTCAGTACTTTTCCATGATGAAACAACACTTCTTTGCGCAGAAAAAAAGTCCAGATCGTACGGCTCTCATCCACTTCCCAGGCATGAGCAAGACTAGGTACAATTTTATCCCGTTCCCCGCTGCGTCTCACTAATCCATCGAAAACATGACTGGAAACAAAGNNTGCCAATAAATTCATATGAAGCGGGTCGAAGGTATGTAGCTGCTGGGTGATGGGAAGCCTCAGGGTATCAATCTGTTTGTCACTACGTATTTCGGAATGATGACCAAAATAGGTCAGCAGCCAACCTTGTAATTTATCCTGAAGTGAGGATGAGCTTGCATGGGTTTTGATGCCATCAATGGCTTTGTGAACATCTTTACGGCTGATGGCCTGCATCATGGATTGAAGCGCAATTTCTTCGGAAGGGACAGGAAACTGTAATAAGGAACGACTTCCACGTCCGCGCTTAGGCGTCCATAGGACCCATTCCAGCTGCATCATTTTATTCACAATATGCATGGCATTGCGGTGTGTACATCCGAAGGTCAAGGCTAGCTCATCCATCGTAACTGAGATTTCTGAGACTCCCCCAAACTGAGAGTGTAGCTTTAAATAGTGGCTATGCAGCTTCATGGTTTAAGTCCCTTTCAGAAAATAGGAAATTATTAATAAAATATTTCTCTTTTTTTTCTTATTTTATCACTTAGAATAAGGATAAGAAAGTAAGAATATGGGGGTGTTTACCATGCCTGATGAAACGGGACTTAAGCTTAATCGATCANNTTGTTGTTCTACGGAAAGTTGCCAGGTGTTTCTTATCCTATCTTCGTTTGTCTGTTTTATGTGTATATGCTTTATTACGCTAAGGCTAAACTACGCAAACTCACTAAACTCAGTTATTTCTGGTTTGGAGCGATTTTTCTACTCTCGATGACCTATGTGTTGTTTCATAATCTTTTCTACTTTGGGTTGAACTTATTAGTAATCCCTGTGCTGATTTTATTACATATGACTTATTTGCTAAGTGATAAACGCCCCTCTTGGTGTCAGTTTACAATCCTTTGGGATACACTAGAGCATTTGCTTCCACAGAACTTTCATCACTGGGGTACTGTGTTCAAGGACGTTAAAAGTAACAGTGATAGTAAGGTGAAGAATGAACGCAAGCAAGTGCTGGGGAAAGTGTTTACAGGACTTGCGATCTCTTTACCGATACTGCTTGTTGTAATTACCCTGTTGGCCTCAGCTGATGGTGTGTTTCATCATGTGCTAATATGGCTGCCGAATATGCTGGATCGAATTTCATTTGGTGAAATTATTGTGCGGACGTTGTGGATACTCCTGATGGGGATGGGATTGTTCGGCTTAGTGTGGGGCTTTGTAGATTCGAAAATCTATGACTGGAATGTGCAACCTAAGGAGTATGGACCTGTGCAGGCGCCTGTCACCTTTAAGGTTGACCCAGTAATTATGACGACAATTCTAATAGCCATTAACACGGTATATGTTCTGTTCGTAATCGTCCAATTTTCTTACTTATTTGGAGCTTGGGAAGGGATGGTACCAGAGGGTAGTACCGATGCTGATTACGCTCGTAGTGGATTCTTCGAGCTAATTATGGTGACCGCGATTAATTTCGTGATTTTAATGCTGGCATTGGGATCAGAAGGAAAGAGGGGCGGGCTGCTCCAAAAAGTCATTAATATTATGCTGTATATCTTGGTCGGCTGTTCAACTGTCATGTTGTATTCTGCCTATACTAGACTAACCCTATATGAAGAGGCGTATGGTTATACTACGATTCGTTTCCTAGTTCATGCATTTATGATATTTATGGGTTTGCTGTTGATTCTTGCAGCTGTACGGATTGTTGTACCCCGTTTGCCGTTGGCTAAATGTTATATTGTGCTAGGTCTGATCTCTTATGTTGTTATGAACTATATAGGTATGGATGTCATTATAGCTAATAAGAATATGGAGCGTTATGAGGTGAGCGGTAAGCTGGATGCAGATTATTTGGTTGGTCTGTCACCGGAAGTCATCCCTTCTCTGATTAAATTCAGTCGTAAGGAAGACGGGATGCTAGATCAATTTTTGAAAAACAAATGGTGGGACGGTGCTCAGCGAGAGCGGAAGTGGCAGTCTTTTAATTTCCCGGAATATCAGGCGCAGCGTGAGCTGGAGAAGTATTTTGCACAGTAAAGGTTAGAAGAAGGTGAGAGGAAAGTGAGAAAGAAGTCATTTAGTAACGGCTGGTTATTTATCATCATTTTTATTGCGGTAGGTTTAAGTTATGGGATCTATCATATTTATTTATACAATGCCCCAAGACAAAGTCATTACTCTCGCGTATCCAGCAGCAATCTAGAGCAGGAACGTCTGGGAGACATTCAGTTGCTTCAGAGCCTCGGATCGCTCACCCAGGCACCTAAACCACGTGACGATATTGATCGGTATCAATATTATCATTTGGACAACGAAACAACAGTAGCTACAGCGCGTGGTGACGATAAAATCATTCTAATTAGCGTCTATTCCGATCTGAAGATGAGTACTGCCAAAGGTATTCATGTGGGGTCTTCTGTAGATGATGTGATTGAAGCTTACGGCTCATCTTATTATAAAAGAGGGGAACAAGGGGCTGATATTATCGGGTATGTGGATGAAATTAATCATTGGAATTTAGAATTTTGGTTACAAGATCGCAAAGTGAATATGATCCGATATAGTGTGGACTCTGTTGTGATGTAAGGTGTTTTAGGAAATCCTTACAAGTATAAGGGGGTGTCTCAAAAGCCATGAAAATGGCTACTTGGGACAGCTNNGTCCCAAAAGCCATGAAATGGCTGCTTGGGTCAGCCCTTTTTCTAGTAGGATATACGTGGGCGCTTTGAGAGGACGCTCCGCGAACGGACCGTTGTTCCAATCGCTGTGCTCTCCAGATTTTTTTATTCCTCTTAGCGGTGAAAATCCGGAGAGCAAGGCGAACGCTCCGCTTTTCCACAATCAGTCCGTTCTCTCCGCTGTTTAAGCGGAAATAGTCTCTTCATTCTTTCAAAAAAAAAACAAAAAAATCGCCCGTTTTGGTAAGATGGAGGTACCACCCAACCATTTCCAAAGGAGCGATTTTTTTGTACATTAAATATACCATGGTTCAACTTTTCCTGCCTATGGATTTAGAAAAAGATATTCCTCGCAATCACCTCGTTCGTGTTGTAAATGCTGCCATCAATCGGCTGGACGATGCAATTTTTAACGCGGTTTATATTTTCTTATATTTTCAAAAAAGGACATATGTCCTTTTTTTGTGGGGTATTCTAAATTACACTTATTTGAGCAAGCAATAGAGGGGGCACCACATGCAAACGATAAATGACCGTGAAGCTGTCCGTGCCTTGGCATTGAAGAACGGTCTGGACGGAATTTTTAGCCCGCTGGTAACGCATAAAATGGAGTTGAGACGTTATGCGGATGAAGAAAAGCTGTGTTTAGTTGGCGATCAATTGGATGGGATGTTCATATTGGTCGAGGGCAAGCTCAAAATTCAGACACTGTTGCCAAACGGCAAGTCTATGCTGGTGCGGTTTACAAATCCGATATCTGTGATTGGGGATGTAGAGCTGCTTCATCGCTTTCCTGTCAAGAATCAAGTGGAGTCTGTGGGAAAGAGCCTGATTCTTTTTGCCAAGAGAAGACTTCTGCTTAGGGAGCTTGAGGAAAATACAGCACTACTGCGTTTCCTCGTTGGAGAGCTTAGTCACAAGCTGCACACGCTTGGCCAAGCCTCTGCACTTAACCTGTTGTATCCGGTAGAGAATCGATTTGCCAGTTATTTGATGTCTTTATTCGCCGATAAAAACGGTGATCGACGTGTGGAGGAGATTCGGACCTCTAGCCTTATAGAGACAGCAGAATTGCTTGGCACAAGCTATCGACATCTTAATCGAATCGTACGTCGTTTTATTGATGAAGGGATTATTACGCGAAATCGTGGACGCCTAAGTGTACTGGATGAAGGGAAGCTGGCAGAGCTGGCGAACGGCAATTTATACGAATAGACAGATTTCTTAAAGATCATTATTTCCTGCCCCTGGGCTAGAAGTAATGGTCTATTTATTTTTTATCTATCAATCAGTTTGAATTCTGAGAGGTTTAAGGACGTAAACATTGTTTCTTCTTAAATGAGAAGATTCCACACATAAAGCATAGAAATCGCCATCGACGTCCACCTTCCTATAAATTATATTATTACCATTATTAGTTAGGATATGGTCAACCTCTTGGTATATATCAGAGACTTGTTGAAGTGGGAGTCAAAGATGCATGAGGAATGACTAGCAGCTAATAATGGATTGTTTTTTTAGAGCGGCGATGCTTTTGATAGTAAATCCGGGGTGGGATCTGGGTGAATGAAACTGCTGAGGCGGGTCAAGGTCCAGCCAGAGGCTCAGCAACCTTCAACAATCTGAAGATTACGAACACGGTAACGAATATTAAGAATAATACATCTACTTTTACCATTAATGTGAATCCGTAAATTGTAGATCCGTAGTCAGTTGTGATGAAGCCGCCTACCCATAAGTATGGGAGGCGGCTTTCCTTATAAGATCGTTGAAGGTATTTATACCTGGTTTAGGGAGCCTGCAAGCTCCAGAATCGACAGGAGGTGCCACTCAAGTTACAATGAAGGGTATGTAAAGTAATGAAGGAGGTTCTATATATGACACCCCTAGTTGTTAATAATATAACTGAGCTGATTGGGAATACACCGGTTGTTCGACTAAATCGGTTGACCACCGCCCAAGATGCAGAACTATATGTGAAGCTGGAACGCTTCAATCCCAGTGGCAGTGTAAAGGATAGAGCAGCTTATAATCTGATCCTGCAAGCAGAACTAGCCGGACTGCTGAAACCCGGAGGAACCATTATAGAGCCGACAAGCGGAAATACAGGCATTGGCTTAGCTATGAATGCCGCTGCAAAAGGCTATAAAGCGATTCTTGTCATGCCTGACAATATGACGAAGGAACGAATCAATATTCTAAAGGCTTATGGCGCTGAAGTTGTGCTGACTCCTGCAGCGGAGCGGATGCCGGGAGCTATTACAAAAGCAATTGCGCTAGGAAAAGAAGTGGCGAATAGCTTTATTCCACAGCAATTTGAGAACAAAGCGAACCCTGACATTCACCGAACTACGACAGCTCTTGAAATTATGGAGCAAATGGAAGGGAAGTTGGACGTGTTCGTTGCTTCTTCAGGAACAGGTGGTACGATAACTGGAACTGGGGAAGTGTTGCGTGNNGGAAAGCCTGGACCGCATAAGCTGGTTGGAACCAGTCCGGGCTTTATACCCGCCATTCTGAATACGAGGGTCTACGATGAAATTGTTCAAGTTTCGGATGAAGATGCACTGAATACCCTGAGAATGCTGGCAGCACAGGAAGGGATTCTGCTTGGCCCATCAGGTGGTGCCGCAGTATGGACAGCATTGCAGGAAGCACGGCGCCTCGGGGCCGGCAAGCGAGTGCTATGTATTGCACCTGATGCGGGGGAACGTTACCTGAGCATGGGAATATTCTAACTACGTTTGGAGGAATAAGAATGAATAAGCTTATGGTAAGTTTCNNAGCAACGCTTTGACCAGTGATGGCGATCATGCTGAGCCTACACCGGAACAAAGTGCGGAAACTGTACTGCCTTCTCCAACTCTTCCTCCAAGCTCAGAGCCATTACCAACTCTAAGCATGGAGAAGACTGAAGCTTATCTAGATACTGAGAAGCTGAAGACGAATTTTGGCTTTGCGGATGCAGAGGGGCGGAATATTCTAGTCACCGGGCATGAAAAAGGGCTGGATCAAGAGATGGCACAATTCAATGAGGCTATTGGTGATCAGGGGAATGTGTTAAAGGTTAAGTTTAATAAATGGCAGGATGGAACAGAGAACAGTAATGGCCGGGAGATGGCGCATAATTTTGTGAATCTGGCGGGTTATCTTTTTACGGTGGAAGAAGCAAGTGCGACCCCGGATGAAACCTACTATTTGACGGATCAAACAGACTTTAAGGTTGATGCGCTTTTGCCTATTGAATCTTTTGAGGGTCAAGAAGCTTTGTCTACTGTGGAGGAAAGTGTTCGACAGCGTATTGTAGATACGAAAAAACGTGAAATTCAGAAAATATGGNNGCAGCTGTATCTCGTTCAATTCGTGAGGCTGGATCAGGATATGTTATTTAGTCTCGTCTGGAAAGAAAAAGATGAATTTACCTTCATGGACTATCCAGCGGTGATTCAAGGCGATGAATATTCAGTCTGGCGGGTGGATGATGGCGGAGAGGTTATGCCTGAAATGTTCTCCATCCTTTTTGCTGCTGAAACCTCAGAGGGACCACTACTCGGCCTGAATTGGTGGGGCTCAGAGGGAGTAAATACGTTTTTTCTGAAAAAAGAAGGAGATTCGTTGAAAGAAATGGAAATCCAATATGGACGTTATACTTCACCACTTTAGGTAGGACTTCGCAGTAAAAAGTAGAAATGATTGGGTGCATCGTGAGATGTATCTTTTTTTTTGCTACAATATATGAAAGCTTACTTATGATATTTTAAATGTCGGGATTCACCTTTTAAAATACTTAAATTTGTAACATTAACAAGTCAATATAGCCCGATCGAGTCATGTAGCTTAGATGAGACGGTGATATTGTTAAGCATAAGATGTGCAGGAGGGGACGGCAACGTATAAACAAATAAAGTATATGATCCTGTTACTGCCAACGCTAATGGTGGGGATCTGGGAGATTGTGCGTCACCAGTTTCTAATGCCTTATATTTCTATGGATTTGGGGAACTATTTGACGCCAGTCCTGGTGTTTTTAGTCAGTCTTGTGTTGCTCGTGCCTTTGTTCTCACTTATGGAGCGGAATCAACGGGAGCTGGAGCAGGAACGTGCGCTTAAAGATGCGATGAAAGCCCGGGAAGGACTTGCCAAGGAACTGCATGATGGGATGGCGCAATCTTTATTTCTCTTATCTGTCAAAATTGACCGGCTAGAATCAAGCCGCAAGAATGGTGAAGTCAGTGAGGAAAATGTGGATCAGATCAAAAAGACCGTCCATGAGGTGAACCGTTATGTGCGGCAGGCCATTGCCAATCTGAAGATTCCGGTCTCAGAGCAGAGTTCTTTTTCATTGGAACAGTCTGTAAAAGATCAGCTAGCCCAGATGGCGAACGA